>CAXBPM010000213.1:0-6161 GCA_963977345.1 uncultured Roseivirga sp. | reverse complement strand
TGCTACAAGCGCCAATAAAAAGTGTAAAGAGTAAAATTATACTGGGTAGAAATGCCTTTTTCATAATTTCATATTTTAACCAATTAATTTAACGTTCAGCGAGGGGGGGTAGTCTTTCAATTAAGCAATAATTTCACTTATTTTTCAGAATCCAATCGCCTTCTTGGCCCTCGCAAGTACTTCTTGGGAAATCACTCTTGCTTTGGCTTCACCCTCTTCAAGCTTTCCATTTAGCTCGTCAAGATTGGCCATGTAGTAATTGAATATTTCTCTTTCCTTGGCGTATTTCTCTATAATTAATTCGTATAGCGCAAGTTTAGCATGTCCGTAGCCATAATTCCCACCTTCATAATTGGCCCTCATTTCTTTTGTTTGAGCCTCGGAAGCTATTAAAGAGTAAATCGCAAATGTATTGTCGGTATCAGGGTCTTTAGGTGCTTCAAGTGGAGCGCTGTCCGTAACGATTTGCATAATATTCTTCTTAAGCGGCTTATCGGCTTGAAAAATATTAATGGTATTGCCGTAAGATTTGCTCATTTTTTGACCATCTGTTCCGGGGATGGTCATCACTTTTTCGCTAATCTTGGCTTCAGGTATTTTGAATATTTCTCCATACTGATTGTTGAAAGTATTGGCCATGTCACGGGCCATTTCAAGGTGCTGCCTTTGGTCTTTTCCAACGGGAACAAAATCGGCATCGTAGAGCAATATATCACAGGCCATTAATACTGGGTAGGTAAATAACCCTGCATTTACATCCGAAAGCCTATCAGACTTATCTTTAAATGAATGTGCATTCGCCAGCATAGGAAATGGCGTCAGGCAGCTGAGGTACCATGTCAACTCACAAACTTCAGGAACTCTAGATTGGCGGTAGAAAGTATTTTTATCCGTATCGAAACCAAAAGCCAACCAAGCTGCAGCTACAGCGTTGGTGTTGTCTATTCTTGTTTGTGGATCTTTAATCGTTGTAAGTGAGTGTAAATCAGCAATAAAGAAGAAGGATTCGTTTTTAGGGTTTCTCGATAATTCGATTGCTGGAGCAATTGCACCCAATAAATTTCCTAGATGTGGTTTACCCGAACTTTGTATGCCCGTTAAGATTCTTGCCATGGATTTAATATTTGTCACAAATAAATGATTATTGACTGGTCGATTCAAGCCTTGGCTTGTTATTTTTGCGAATCATCTTATACTTAAATCCATATTTTCATCGTCAGTAGCTTATGAACAAAATCTTGATCCTTCTTTTTTCGGTATTTATGCATCATTTGGCATGGTCTCAAAAGCCTGATGTGATTGAGGTTGGGGCGATTGATGGCGAGGTGGGTACTTTCTACTCTAGCTTTCCGTGGGAGAATACTTCGGAGGACACCGTAACGATCAGTTTTTGGTCTGGAGATAAAAAGTTAAGGCTTGAGAAGGAGAATATTAAAGTGCACCCAAAGCAGACCGTAGCCGTCCCATTTACCATTGCTACTGGAGGTTATGTTGGTGGGTTTAGAATAGGAGTGAGGGTTTTGGCTTCGGCTGAAATTATTCTGAAGGAATATGTTGTGGAGGGAAGAATTCTTTCACCAGTAATAGATGTATTTAAGGCGTATAGGAATGTTTTTTGGCCATTTCGATCGAAGTATCAAGTGGTCAACTTTAAGTCTGGCTTTATTGGAGATGAACTGAAGGCTGAAATGATACTTTATAATTTCGGAGGGGAGTCATTGGATTTAACAGGTGCAAACATTTCGGCTTATTATGATGTGAAATTTCAACCTACAGAAATCCCACACAACAGTTTTACTAAAATGAGCATTGTTTTAAAGACGGATTCTTTGCTTAGCCCAGGCTTTGTAAAGGAAATAGTTCAGGTGAAAGACAAGAATGATTCACTGGCATTCTCCATTCCGGTGCAGTTTACTTTAGAACAGAAACCATCTGACTTTAATGCTGACTCACCATATTTAGGAATTAGCGATTTAGATCATGATTTCAAGGTGATGGCACCTGACACTAAAAAGTCTGTAACGATTACCCTTTCTAATAGAGGAAATCAGCCCTTAGACCTGTTCAAGATTGAAAGCAACTGCTCGTGCTTACAGTATGATGTCAATAGGGCCGCAATAGCGTCAGGTGAATCCGTAGAAATGGAAGTTACTTTTGATGCTACTGACCGCCTGGGCTATGAAAGAAAGACCTTAGCCATTTTTAGTAACGACCCTAGAAAACCTACAGCGGTAATTACTATTAGAGCTCATGTGAAATAAGAAGCTTATTCGATGATTTTGTTCATCAATTCAACCAGCTTTTGATCGTTCTTAATAGCGTCTTTTATAGCGTTTATAAGGTACTCAGGTACCTTTTCGCCTTTTTTGATTTTGGATGATAAATCAGAAAACATTTCTGAAACCACGTCTTTCTCTTCTACTTGTTTTGAGGCCTTCAATAACTTCTCGAAGTCCAGTAATAATGCTCCTTTAGTTTCTGAAATTTTAGGGGCCGTGGCTTTATAGTAAGATACAGTTTCTTGCTGAATGGAGTTTTTAAGGGCAATGCATCCATTATAATCCGCTACAATCTGATCTATGTCGCCTCTCTTAAACTCTTTCTCTTCGATCTTGTCAGAGACTTCTTTACAATCCGAGAGGTAATCTGCCATTAGTTTCCTAAACCCCATGATACCAGGTAGGTCAAAGGCAGAGCCTCCAAATTTCTGCAAGGCGATCATTCCAAAATCATCCATTCTGTTGGAGGAAGAGTATTTATAAACACTTAAATAGTCCTCGCTAACCAGTAAAGCAAAACGATATTGCTCTCCAATTTTCATTGGTTTAATCAATCCAAATTCGGGCATTGAAATATTTTGAATATCAAACAGCTTAACAGTTTCTTTATCTTTCCCATTCTTCACGATAGCATAAGGCATTCCATCAGAATTAGAGAGTAGCTGAACATCGCCAGTCATTGTTTCTCCTGAAAGTTTTGTAAGAATATCTTGGCCAATAGCAGTGAAGGAAAGAAGTAAAAGGGTGAAAATAAATAAGTGTCGTTTCATATAGTTCTATTCAGTTTGCGAAGGTAGGGCATATTTTTTTTTAATTCCACAGAATTGATGCTGCTTAATGCAAAGGGTGTAACCATTTTCATTATTTTAACGCCAGAAACCAATTCGGATTATGAGCGAGTTTTTAATAACAGATGATTCTGTTCAAAATAAGTTAACGAAAGACCAAATGCTTGACAATCGAGATTTCTCGAATATCAAGAATGGTGCCGATCTAGAGCGTTTACTTAAAGAAAAAGGTAGGAATTATTCAAAAGCGTTGTACAACCTTGAATATGAGAAACAACTAGAAAAACTGCAGGTAGAGTTGGTGAAGCTTCAACATTGGATTGCCGAAACCAACCAAAGGGTTGCTGTGATCTTTGAAGGTAGAGATGCTGCCGGAAAAGGTGGGACAATCAAACGATTTACAGAACACCTCAATCCTCGGTCTATGCGCGTAGTGGCTTTGAATAAGCCATCGGATTTAGAAAAGGGTCAATGGTATTTCAGACGATACATTAAAGAGCTTCCTTATGCGGGAGAAATGGTGTTCTTCGATCGGAGTTGGTATAATAGGGCTGTTGTGGAGCCCGTAATGGGTTTCTGTGACGAAGAAGAATACCAACGCTTTATGCGCCAAGTTCCAGAATTTGAGCACATGCTTTTTGAAGATGGTGTGCATATCATTAAGTTTTGGTTTTCTATAGGTAAGGATGAGCAAGTGAAACGCTTTAACGATAGACGGGCTAACCCTTTGAAGCAATGGAAACTGAGCCCTGTTGATGAAAAAGGACAAGAAATGTGGCAGAGATATACTTATTATAAAGAGCAGATGTTTGCCCAAACACACAATAGCTTTAGCCCTTGGATAATCATAAAAACTAACACCAAGAAGCAAGCACGATTAGAAAGCATCCGACACGTGCTTTCTAAGTTTGAGTACCCAGGGAAAAAGGAGGCAGATATCGTAGTATTACCCGACCCTAACATAGTAATGAGATTTCACCGTTCAATTTATCACTTGTTGTAATGTCTGACTTAAAGTACAATTTTACGGATAAGGAGCTGAAGCTCTTGAATAGCAATAAGGCCGTCAAACTATTGTTGAAAGACAAGAATAACGTCAACCCTGAAAAGGTGCTGCGCTATGTTAAGTATGAAAAGCGCCTTGAAGAATTTCAGGTAGAGCTAATCAAACTTCAACAATGGGCCATTAATGAAGGGAAGCGAATTTGCTTTGTGTTTGAAGGAAGAGATTCCGCAGGAAAGGGTGGGGCGATCAGGAGGGTGACACACCATTTGAATCCGAGAAACTATAGAGTAGTGGCCTTGCCGAAACCTACAGAAGAAGAGCGTGGGCAATGGTATTTTCAACGTTATATTACACGTTTACCCAACCCGGGTGAAATCGTATTTTTTGACCGTAGTTGGTACAATAGAGCTGTGGTAGAACCCGTCAACGGTTTTTGTACAGATGAAGAATATGAACGCTTTATGCGAGAGGTCAATAATTTTGAAACCATGTTGACCAATGATGGTATCATTCTTCTGAAATTCTATTTTTCGATTACAAAAAAGGAGCAAGCGTCTAGGTTTAAAGCCATTATGGAGAACCCCTTGAAGCGCTGGAAAATGTCGCCAGTAGATGAAATGGCACAAGACCTTTGGGACTCTTACACTAAATATAGGGTGAGAATGTTTGCGGAAACCAACACGAAAAACAACCCTTGGATTGTGTTAAAAGCCAATAAGAAGACTTCAGCAAGAATTCAAGTGATGAGGCATATTCTGGAAAAAGTGCCTTATAAGTAACTGGCAAGGGGTGCGCTTCTTTACTTGATGTGATAAGAAATCATCACCAAAGGATCGTTTGTATCGAATCCGTTAGCGAAATCCAAAAAGGCTTGTTCTTTTTCATTGAACTTGGCTTTTTCTTTTTGCAACTCACTAGCCCTTTTCAGGACGTTTTCGGAGTCATAGATCATAATAAGATCGCGGTTGTTGACTGAGTGAACCCAATAAAGAGGTATGCCGCCATCAATATCATTCTTAGCGGTTGACTTTATAATTGATGATTTCCCTTCCTGACTATTGTAAATTAAGTGGTTATTCCCACTCGCTTTAAATTGTGTTATTAGGAAATCAGAGCTTCCTTGCAGGGCTGGGTTATGGTAGGTTTTGTCTTTAAGAGCTCCCGTAAAGTCTGAAATAGATCGTTTGGAGTCAACACTTTCAGTAGGTAGGGAGTTGGAAGAGAAGTTCATGATTAACTCTGGAGTGAACTTGTTGCCCTGTTTTCTATAGATCGTGTCATTAAAATAGGTGCTGTAATAAGCCTTACCATCTATGTTTTTCAAAATATTTCTCTCCTTAAATGAGTGTGGATTTCTACCGTTATTAATTTCCAATACACAGTCTAGCTCGTTGGTTTCTAAATCGTACTGAACTAACTCACATGATCTTCCATTTTTTCCAAGTTCATTGACTAATTTCCCAGTTTGGAAGAAATATTCATCACCTGACTTGCTGAAGGCTTGGGTAAGAAACGGTAATTTTTCACTCTTTATAAAAGCACCCTGATTATTATAGAAAATTAATTTCCCGTAAGCATCAAGCACTTCAATTTTGCCTTTGTCCACTAAGAAATCTTGAACTTCCAGGTACTGGTCGGGTCCTTCTCCTGGTTTAGTAATGGCAAATTGGAAGTTGCCTTTTAAATCATAGACAGAGAGTGATCGACCAGAGTAATAATCAAAAATATAAACTAGCCCATCCTCAATCAAAACCTTATCAATTCTGTAGGCACGGTGATCTGGGTGGTCTTTTAGTGCGGTATAAGTGATGTTATTAATTACATCCGACAGTTTACTCACCTTAATATCAGCAATAGAAATCACCTCAACATCTTCCGAAGTAGCTACGGAGCTCTGTTTGCCGGGATTGGAGCCACAGGATGAAGTCAGAAAAATAATTGTGATGATTAATCCTGAAATAAGAAGTGCTTCCTTGGCTGTTCGCATAAATATAAACTTAACAAATATATTTTTGTGTTCTACCCAATTTCAAGCCGCCAGCCATGTTGTGGGGCAATAGGTTTGTTGATGTTTTGAATCTAAATTTG
>CAXBPM010000212.1:0-6172 GCA_963977345.1 uncultured Roseivirga sp. | reverse complement strand
TTGCCTCTAAAAAGCACTGGGGCTACCCTGACGAATTGATGGAGTTATGGAAAGAGGATATGCTACTCACTGAAAGCGACTTTGAAGTACAGCAGATCTACAAATTGGTATTGGAAGAAAAGATCATTGGTTTTTGTGCCATTCAGGAATTAACAGAAGCTTATGATGTCACAAACCTTTGGATTGAACCCAGTCATATTGGGAAGGGCTTTGGTAAGCTGCTCCTCTCCTTCTGCATTGAAAAAGTAGTACTCAATAATAAACCGATCATCGTAGAAGCTGACCCCAATGCCGAAGCATTTTATGAAAACCAAGGCTTTGTCACTTATGACCAAAAGGAAAGTTTACCCAAAGGCAGGTTTTTACCTTTGATGAGAAAGGAGTCCCTAACTAACTCAGACTTATTTGATAATGCTTAAAACTAAGATAGGTTTTCACTTTGAAATATCTTCCCACATCAATTCAGCGGCACGGGATGAAGCACCTGGGCCACCCATCTTGACTTCCAGTTCATCATAATCTTTCAGCATTTGCACTCGCTTCTCCCCTGCTAAAACCAAGTTCAATTCTTTGACCAATCGCTTTTCATTGAGGTCACTTTCTATCAGTTCTTCTACCGCCATTCGATCTAAAATCAAATTGACCATACAGATGTACTTGATCTTGACAATTCGTGACAATAACTGATAGGTCACATAACCAGGTTTGTAACACACCACCTGTGGTACACGGAATAAAGCTGTTTCCAATGTGGCCGTTCCAGAAGTCACCAAAGCCGCAGTAGCGTTAATTAAGATGTCATAGGTGCGGTCAAAAATGATTTTCACATCAGTATCCATATACTTTTTGTAAAAACTAAAATCGATCGTCTCAGAACCTGCGATTACAAACTGGTAATCTGGAAAATGCTTGACCACTTTGAGCATAGCAGGAAGCTTTGTTTTTATCTCTTGTTTTCTGCTTCCGGGCAAAAGTGCAATGATAGGTTTTTCAGAAAGGTTGAATTCCTTCCTCAGTTCGCCCGAACTTACTAAACTAGGTTTCCGCTGCGCTAAGGCATCTAAAATTGGATGACCAACATAGTCGACATCGTAACCATAGGACTTATAAAAGTCTTTTTCGAAAGGAAGAATAGCAAAAACCCTGTGACACCATTGGTGAATGGTGTGTACACGCTTTTGTTTCCACGCCCAAGCCTGTGGTAGAATGTAATAGTAAATTCTAGTTGGGAGCTTTGATAGTCGCACGTATTTGGCAATACGTAAGTTAAAACCCGAATTATCAATCAAAATCAATACATCTGGCTTAAAATCCATGATATCATTTTCGCAGAGGGTAAAGTTTTTCTTGATGCTTCTGATGTTCCAGAGCACATTGAAAATCCCCATAAAGGAGGAGTCCTTAAAATGGCGCACCATTTCATTGGTTTCCGCTTGCATTTTATCGCCACCCCAAACCCTAAAAAAAGCATCGGAATCGCGCTGTTTTAGCTGCTTCATTAAGTTGGCAGCATGCATATCGCCCGAGGCCTCTCCTGCTATGATATAGTATTTCATATTTCGGTTCGAAGTTCTATGTTCTTACGCAATTATCAAATGTTATTTGCGAGAAGGAGAAGTAAATGATTTATGGGTATTGAAATCATTTCAATAAAAAAAGGGCTCCCAAATTAATTTTGAGAGCCCTTTGTATAAAGTTAAAGAAGCTTATTTCTTCTTAAGCTCTAGTTTTTCGTCTTTAGGATTTACTACAATTGGCTTACCTAAACCTGTATTGTTCAACAGATTCAATTGTGTTTTGCCATCGCCAACGATTACATAGAACAACTTATCTGGGTCCATGTATTCTCCAATGATCTTTCGAGCATCTTCAGAAGTCATCGACTTCAGTTTTGCTTCATCCTTCTTAATATAGTCCATTGGAAGGTTATAAGTAGAGATGTTTTGAAGAATACCTACCAAACCTCCAAGGGTTTCATACGACTGCGTGTTGCTTCTCAAAATTGAAGTTCTGGTGTTTGCCATATCTTCTGGAGAGAAATCCTTTCCGTAGTTATCTAAAATCTGCTTGAAAAGGTCAACCGACTCTCTGGTTACATTACTTCTTACACTAGATGAAGCAGTAAATGGAGCACCATTCATGTTTCTGCTGAAACCAGAATAAGCACCATAGGTGTACCCTTTTTCAAGTCTTAGCTGTTTGAATAACATAGAACCAGAACCTGACCCTAAACGATAATTGGCTACTTCAGCTGCCGCGAAATCTTCATTATCACCATTCATACTAATAGAACCAATGTTAACCACTGACTGCTTGGCATCTGGATAATCCACAAAATAGATTCTAGAACCTTCGTCTGCAGATTTGATTTCATACTCAGGGAAAACAACATCCTTGGCTTCCCATTTATCAAATCGACTTAAGGAAGTCGTTACAGTTGCTTTGTCTAAAGCCCCTACAAAGTGGAAAGAAGCTAATGATGGAGAGAAGTTCTTATTATAATAGTCCTTCAAGTCATCTAAAGTAATATTTGATACCGTTTCTGCTGTTCCAGAAGTTGGGTAAGCGAAAATATGATCTTTACCATAAAGCACTTTATTGAAAACATTAGAAGCAATGGCATTAGGGTTTACAGCACTTTGTTGAATTGAGTTCAAAGCTGATTTTTTCACCCTGTCAAATTCTCCTTCATCCCATCTTGGCTCGAATAGAATTTCCTCAACCAAGTCTAATACCTTATCATAATTTTTGGCCAATGAACTACCGCTAATTGTGATATACTCCTTTGAGGCAAAAACACTAATTCTAGCGCCTAACTGACCAATTGCTTCCTGTAATTCCAGAGGTGTCTTATTGGCTGTCCCTTCCATAAGCATGTTATCTAGCAAAGCTGCAGTTCCTATTTTACTAGGATCATCTAAGAACATTCCGCCTTTGATTCTTATACTAAATTGTACAAGAGGCAATTCATCTTGAAAAATGTGGAACACTTTCATACCATTCTCACGTTTGCTATTATTAATGGCAGGCGGATCAAAACTAAGCGTACCTTTTAATGAAGGTGCTACACTACGATCAATTTTAGAAGCGGTTTTCTCGAAAGTAACTCCTTTAGTATATGGATTATCTTCGGCTCCCTGAACGATAGCCTCCTCAACAACCGATGCTTTCTCAGAACCTTCCAAAACCAATTCTTTCTGCCCCACAGGCACGAAACTGGTAGCTAAGTAATTTTTACCTTTGATGTATTTGTTATACACTCGCATAATATCCTCACGAGTAATGTCTTGAGATTTCTTTAAATCTTCAACGATAAAACCGGGGTCTCCAGCAAAAGTATTGTATCGAGCTAAAGAAGATGCCTTACCCATTACACTTGACATACCATTATAAAAGCCTGTTTCTTGCCCAATCTTAATTCTAGCTAAGTCTTCATCAGAAAACCCTTCTGTCTCAAATCTTTGCAAGCCTTCAAAAACCGCAGCTCTCAAATCATTTAAATTAACACCGTCATAAGCCCTGGATATTAATGAGAATGTTCCAGCAATTTCAGCTGATGAATTATATCCAAAAACACCAGGTGCTAATTTCTTTTCTTCTACAATCACTTTGTATAAGGCCGATTTCTTTCCATCAGACAATACATTACCTAACATATCCAGCGCCCAAGAATCAGGATGAAACTCCTCAACTGTTGGCCAAGTCATTTCCAAATCTGGTAGGTTAGCAAATTTATCTTCATGATAAAGCAGTTTGGTCTGACCAAGAACCGCAGGTCGTGGTTCAATCGTTTCTATTTCTGCTCTTGATGCTATTTCACCGAAATACTTCTCCACCAAAGTTTTAACCTCAGCTTCATCAACATCGCCAGCAATTACTAAAGTAGCATTGTTTGGGCCATACCATTTGTTATAAAACTCCTTCACATCAGCAACGGTGGCATTCTGCAAATCTTCCAAACTACCAATTACACTCCAGCTGTATGGGTGACCTTCTGGGTAAAGGTTGGTTAGCTTAACATATGATTTATGTCCATAAGGCTGGTTATCAACCCCTTGTCTCTTTTCGTTTTTTACAACCTGCTTCTCATTTTCTAGCCCCCAATCTGAAACTGTATTAATAAAAAAGCCCATTCTATCGGATTCCATCCAAAGCACTTTCTCCAGTGCATCACTTGGTACAGTCTCATAATAGATAGTATTATCTGTACTAGTACCACCATTAAAAGTCCCTCCCAAATCGTTAATACCGGTAATGAAGTTACCTTCTCCTACGTTTTCTGAATTTTGGAAAAGCATGTGCTCAAAGAAGTGAGCAAAACCAGTTTTCCCTGGCTTCTCACGGTTAGAGCCAACATGATATAGTACTGCTACTGCTACCTTTGGGTCAGAAGCATCTTTATGAACAACCACATCTAAACCATTGTCTAGTGTGTATTTGTCATAGTCCAATTTAAATTCTGCGCTCTCTTTTTCTTCTCCGCCACCTGCGCAGGAGGTAAGAACGAATGCAAGCGACAAGATTGCTACAAGTCGATTTCTCAATAGTGTTTTCATAGAATAAGTTAATTTCAGGGGATAAAGCTAATAATTTAAACTACTCGAAATCAAGCAGTTTAGTATTGATCGGTAATTTTTATTGAATAAATATTTAAAGAACTAAAAAAGGCCAAGTTTAAACTTGGCCTTTGGATAATGTCATTATCAAAAAGATAACTTAATTGATTTATCGTGATTACTTTACCTCGATGGTTTTCGCCCATACTTTAGGTAAGGTAGGGCGGTTTTTCTTCATCCACCAAACAGCATAATCGGCTCCACTTTTGGCATAGTAAGTTTCGATATATACATAATACTTCTTTTCTGCATCATCGTAAAAAATACCAGCATCCTTGTAGTCAGGCTTCATCTTTTTCAGCAAATCGTCTGCATTGGTTTTGGCAGGGTATTGACCGACCACAATAATAAAGTTCGTAGCCAATGTAGTTTCATCAGGCTTAACATCAGCGGCATTGGTTGTCATTGGGGCAAAGAATCCCAAACACAGTATTAGCATTAATATCTTTTTCATAAGCATCGTTTTCTGTGGATAAAAATAACTATTTCAGAATTTAATAAAAAAACCCGTCATATAAATAACGGGCTTTTTTATTAATTCTGGTAATCAAGCAGCAAAATAGCTTACTCTACTTACTTCTTTTTGATTACTATAGCGTCAACAGACTTCTGTTTTACTAATTCATTAAAGGCAGGAAGATCATTTTGCATGATCGATCTCAGCTTCGCTAACTCCGCATCAATTTGCTTAGTCAATTCAATACGTACCGTTTCTGACTGAGCTGTTGGTGGATAATGACCACTCCCCACTACTCCATTTAAGGCCGCAAGTTTGTTGTTCAATCGGATTGGGAAGTTCAATGGATCTTGACCTGACTCGTTTTTAGTTTGGTACAATGCTTCTTCAACCTTAGTCATTTTCTCCATCAAAACTTTACTCGCATCAACTACCTCTTTGAAACGATCTTCACCTTTGATTTTCGACAATAAGTCGTTCACTTGAGATCTTGCTTCTCTGATGTCTTTGATGGCCTGATGTGTCTCAGTCAGTTTATCTCTTACTGTAATCAAGAAATCGAACTGACGAACTAATTCAGCATCCGTAGAACCATAGCGAGGGTCTGCCAAGAGTTTGAAGCTCTGCTCCTGAGTGTCATCTCCAACAATCAGTTTAGCCTTGTACTCACCTGGAGGTGCCATTGGCCCACGTAATGATCCAGACCACATGATATTTCCTTCGAAAGTCTCTGCATTGTCATACATCATATTCCAGTTGAAAGAGTTCAAACCAGCTTCTGGCTTTAAAGGGAACGATTCGATCATTTTTCCATTTCGATCATAAACCTCCATTTTGGCCTTTGACCCTTTGGCTAGAGCTTCTTTCATGTTGTAATAAATTACGGCTCCACCTGGTTTATTTTCTCCAGATAGAAGACTAGCGTCACCACCTGACCCACCGCCTCTACCAAAACGGAAGCCTCCACCAATTCGGTAAGCATCCATCGGCTTGAACATGTGAACTGATTTTGAAGCTACTTCATCTGAAAGCTGATGAATAATCGTCAAATCATCGATCATCCAAAACGCTCTACCTTGAGTAGCGGCAATTAGGTTGT
>CAXBPM010000211.1:0-6174 GCA_963977345.1 uncultured Roseivirga sp. | reverse complement strand
ATCGGAGGATCGAATGAAATTACAGATAGGTTAATATTTAATTCCTTTAGTACAGGGATTCTGGCTACGACTCGTTCAAAATCACAAGGCACCAATGAACCATTTTCATCATAATCCATCCCTAGTGTGCCACCAGTGTATACTATAAGTATAGATGCTTTTGGGTTAGGTGAAAATTCTAGCGTTGAAATCATGACTGTACTTTGAATAATGAATTGGCATTTATAGTAGTGGTGGCTTCAATTTCCTCCACCCCAACTTGCCTTAAATCTGCTATTTTTTGAGCTACCATTCTTAAATATGAAGGCTCATTTCTTTTCCCTCTATGTGGAACAGGTGCCAAATAAGGGCTGTCGGTTTCTAAAACCACATGATCCATATTTAATTGAGGAATTACTTCATCCATACCGCTGTTTTTGAAGGTCACCACTCCTCCTAAACCAATGTAAAAACCAAGTTTATGGATACGCTCCGCTTGCGCTACTGACCCATTAAAGCAATGGAAAACACCTGTGAGGTTATCTTCCTTAAGCTGTTCTACTAAATCGATGGTCATGTCCAATGATTCTCTGCAATGGATTATGATCGGCTTTTCGTATTGTTTTGCCCAGGCCACTTGAATCTTAAAAGCCTCCACTTGCTGATCGATGAAGGTTTTATCCCAGTATAGATCTGTGCCCATTTCACCAATGGCCACAAATTCGCGTTTCCCAAGCCATTCTTCAATAATATAGAGTTCCTTTTGAAAATCGCCTTTTACTGAACAAGGATGAAGCCCCATGGTGGCTATGCATAAATCTGGATATTTCTCTTCCAACTCCATCATTCCATCAATTGACGTATGATCAATATTAGGCATGTAAATCTTAGAAATCCCTTCTTCTCTTCCTCTTTCTAGCACTTCATCTATGTCCTTTTCAAACTGATCGGCATAAATATGTGCGTGGGTTTCAATCATCATTTAAACTTTCTTTTCTTCCAACTCACCTTAGGATTAAGCGCTAAAGCAACAAGGGCAAATGTATCTAAAAGAGCAATAATAAATGGTTTCAATAAGCTAAACTTAACACCAACTTGATCTAGAGCACTCTTGATTTGTTGTTGTTTAACATTTTCGATCACCAGCTTTAATACGATTAAGGAAGTCAACAAACCCTGCGCTGTTGAGTTTGATAGAAACAACAATACCACCAGCATTTCAATAAGCATCAGCCGATAAAGAATGAATCCGACACCAGAGAGCGTTCTGTAACTCAGAATCCCACTCAGCCACCGTTTCCGCTGATCAACATAGCTCCAAACACTTTTCATTGGAGCAGTTATGGCTCTTTCATTTTCCATGAGTTGAAAAGTCTTTAACTCTTCCCTTTTAGCGGCCAATAAAAACTTTAAGTCCTCCACTTTAGTAGCTCCTAGGGCTTCAAAACCACCCACTAATTGATAGGCTTCTGAAGAAATCAGCATATTATTCCCCAAAGCAGTAAGCGTATTCCCTCGATCTGAAAATACTTTTAGGGTATGGATACTGTTTTGCCAATCCATTTTCTGAAGAGAAGAAAAATAATTTCCAGATTTCACCTCGGTATAGCCACTCACAAGGTCAAAGCCTTGAACTGCTTGGGCAACCATGGTTTTGAGCCAGTGTTTAGTTACCGTAGCGTCTGCATCTATAATGATAAAAAACTCGCCATCGGTTTTTGCGGCCAATTGCGCCAAAACATTCGACTTGGCAATAAGTCCATTCAAATTGGGCTGAATCGGAATTGATTTAACATGAAGTTCTTTATTGATCCAGCGATCTATTATGGTTTGAGTTCCATCCGTAGACTGATCATTTCCTATCAGCACTTGAAACTTGCCCTGCGGATAATCCACGTTCATAACAGAATTAAGGCATGCCTCTAAATTCTCTTCTTCGTTTCTGGCAGCAATAAGAATGGATACTTTTGGCCATGTTTCTATGGAATCAATTTCAGCAGCTTTAATAAAATGGTTTTTAAAGTTCCAAATTAAAACCAACTCCGAGAGTAAGAGGAGGCCAAAAGCAACAATCAAAACACAGGTAATCATAACGGCTTAAAAGTAAAACCTTTCGATTGAAAGTATTCCAAATAGCGGGGCAGCGCATATTGAAGATTATCAAATGCTTTCAAACTATCATGAAAAACAATAATGCTTCCTGGTTTAGAGTATCTGATACTCTTTGCTAATACGGTTTCAGGAGATAGTTTTTTGGAGAAATCACCCGAGAGCACATCCCACATAATGATTTTGCGGGAAGACAATTGTTTGATTTGTTTGGCGCTTATTTTACCATAGGGTGGTCTAAAAAGTCTTCCACCTTGATTGAGATTTTGCAGTTCTTCTTCACATTTAAGGAAATCTTTGAGGTAATCTATGGCGTCTGTTTTCCATCCATTCAAGTGGTGGTAAGTGTGGTTACCCACTGAGTGACCTCTCTTAATCACCTCCTTAAGAATATCTGGATGCTTGTGAATATTTTCTCCAACGCAGAAAAAAGTGGCCTTTGCTTTAAATTCATCTAGTGTTTTCAATACCCAAGGAGTAACCTCCGGAATTGGGCCGTCATCAAAGGTCAAATAAATGACTTTCTCCTTACTGGATTGTTTCCAAACCAAGCTAGGGTAAAGCCAATGGGCAAATATGGGTGTTTTATGGAGTAGCATTATTTACCCTACAAGATAAGAAAGTAAGGTCATCGGCAAAGGCATTTTCCTTTTTGAAACCTTCTAACTCTTCCATTAAGGCATTGTGCATTGTCTGAAGGTCCATTTCTCTATTGGCAATAAGAAATTTCTCTAGCCTTTCTTGTCCAAATTCCTCTCCCGCACTATTAAATGTTTCAGTGAGGCCATCGGTAAACATAAACAGCGAAAACTCGTCAAGATTCTCAATTTCACCTTTATCTAAAAAAGGAAGAGGATCGAAAGCGCCCAATACAGTACTCCCTTCACTCAAAACCATCACCTTATCTTTTGTAATCAATACAGGGTGATTGTGTCCGCAATTAAAATAGCGGAGGTTCTTTTTATCAAAGTCGTAAACCGCTAAAAAGAAAGTAATGAAGTTCTCGCCTTTGGCATTGTGCCAAGTTTGGTGATTTAGCTCGTGAATTACATGTTCAGGGTTTTCCGCATTTCGACTCAAGGTCCTTAATACTGCCTGAAAATTAGACATTAATATAGCCGCTGGCATTCCCTTTCCGGAAACGTCTGCTATACAAACCAGAAACTGGTTTTCGTTGGGAATAGGAATATAATCGTAATAATCTCCGCCAACTGTTTTACAGGGTTGATAGAAAGCTTTGATTTCGAGCTTTTCAGAATTGGGTAACACATCTGGAAAAAGGTAATTCTGAACGTTCCTGGCCAGGTCCATTTCATGCTGGATGGCTTGCTGTTCCATCTGTTTTCTGGCCAATCGCTTATTTTCAATGGCTACGAGAATAACATTACTCAATGCTTGAATAAATGTGGTATCTACCCCGTTTTCTTCTTCCGAGGTTTTAATGAACACAAAAGCGAGTAGTTTCTCTTTATGGGTAACGGGGATTATGATGTCAAATTCGCTGAAGCAAGAAATGGATAAGTCAACTTCATTGACCTCAACAATTTCTTTCAAATTAAGGCAACCAGAGTCAAGTGGTATTTTGGAGAAATCCTTCTTGGTACCAAACTGCACTTTACAGTCCCAGTCTTCATCTTTAACATACAATACCATTCTAGATAATTGCAGGTTGGCCCTTAAAGTGAACTCATAAATTTTGTATAGATCATCTTCTGGAAGGTTATTATTCACTGCTTGGGTAATTTCCAAGAGTGCATTTACCTCCATTTCTTTTCTATAAAATTTACGTTGAAGTGTATCCTGCATAGCGCTAACGACCGTTGTGAGCTAATAAACCTTCTTTAGTAGCCAAATAAAAATAAGACGCGAGATCATTTCCCAAATCCTTTGGTGCAATTGGCATTTCTGCTTGGCGGTCACCATAGCACTTCACCCAACCCTTGTTCAACAACTCTGAGAGTACTTTTTTAAGCTCGCCTTCTGCCAATTCTGTTTCTTCTAAAACGGCATCAAAAGGCTGAACAAAGTAAAGCTCATCCAAAACATCAAACTCCATGTCGGTCATAATATTGCACTAGATTTTGAAACTTCTTTCCTTCCATTGGAAACGACCAAAGTTAGATGCGAAACCAACATAAAGCACATAAAAAGGATAAAAGGTTTGTAACAAAACGAAGTGGAGAAATGAGTAAGGTTGTTTTAAATCATAGAAGTAATTTCTAATAAGAAAGAGTTCTAAAACCACCTTTATTGGCCAAAGGCCTGCTAACCATATATAAGACAGTTCTCCATAAAACGTCATAAGTAATAAACCAACAAAAGCCAGCTGTACTACATAAACAAACAGGGCAGATAGTATAGTAGACCATCGCATACCTACCTTCCATTTACTAGCCCATCGCTTACGCTGCTGCACAAAATTAGACCAGTTTGAATGTGCTAAAGTATGAACTACAGCTTCGGTACTCTTTGCAAAGACAACACCCTTAGGATACTCCTTCGCAATTTTCATCATCAGCAATTCATCATCCCCTGAGGGTGTTTGTTCTATATCCGAAAAACCTTCTACTTCAGTAAACACCGATTTTCGGTATGCCAAGTTTGCTCCATTGGCCATGGTAGGCTTCCCTAGACCAATCAGTGCAGCGGACGAAGCCAACACAGCACCAAATTCTATTCGTTGTAATTTCTGAAAGAGGCTCGTTCCTTCCAACACTACCGGTCCAGTGACCATTTGTGTTTCAGGATTATTAAAGCCTGAAGTCATAGCTGTCAGCCAATTTTCACGAAACCAGCAATCAGCATCTGAAGTGACAATAATTTCACCCGAAGCCTGAGCAATACCTGCGGCAATGGCGGCCTTCTTTCCGTGGGTTCCTTCTAAAGAAATAATTCTCAAAGAGAGTGATATATCTTTTTCGACAAGCTGCTTCAATACTTTTAAAGAGTCATCCGTAGAATGGTCATTGACAAAAAGCACCTCAAAGGACGAATGAGTTTGAGCTTTCAATGACTCAACCACTCGCCTCAAGTTTGTTTCTTCATTTCTGAAAGGAACAATAACGGATACCTTTCCTTCATACTTTTCAGAAGACGTAAACGACATCTGTTGCCAAGCGACAATAGGAACAAATAAAAGAAGCAGATAACTGACAGCAATGCCAACGGCAATCAAAACCATATGCGAATTACGCGGAAAGCCTTTGGATTTAAAACCCCGTTTTGAATTACAGAAATGGAAGGTTTATTTATCTTGCGCTTATGCCATTAACCAAAGTCCCCATTAAAGAAAAAATTATTCTTGGTATCGACCCTGGTACCAGTGTAATGGGCTATGGCTTAATTTTGATTTCGGGCAAAAAAATCACGCTACTTCAGTTCGGTGTTATTCACCTCAGTAAATACGCAGGCCACGAACTGAAATTGAAGAAGATATTTGAAAGGGTTACTTCCGTCATTGAAGAATTTCAACCTGATGAAATGGCACTGGAAGCTCCATTCTTTGGAAAAAACGTTCAATCCATGCTGAAATTGGGGAGAGCGCAAGGCGTAGCAATGTCGGCTGCTTTGGCAAGGGAAATCCCTATTACTGAATATGCCCCTAAAAAAATAAAGCAATCCGTAACAGGCAATGGCAATGCCTCCAAAGAGCAAGTAGCTGCCATGCTAAAAACACTATTGAAAATCGAAACATTACCCAAATTACTTGATGCAACCGATGCTTTGGCGGTAGCCCTTTGCCATCATTTCCAAGGTGGAAGCCAACAAAGTGGCAATAAAAGCTGGAAGTCGTTTATCTCTGACAACCCTGGTCGAGTAAAATAAGGCAAGTCAATTTCTTTATTCTTTTATATAATCATTCGATTATAATACATATAATTACCAATTCAGCACACAACAGCACAACCTACTTTTGTGTATAATCCGCCCGTGATTTTGGGCATTCACTGAAAGTGACACACCTTATATGAATAAACTCAGACTCAATTCAGACTATTTCTTTAAGTTATCGCCAGACTTACTCTGTATTGCCGGGTTTGATGGGTTCTTCAAAAGGATCAATCCAGCGGTTTCAAAACTTCTAGG
>CAXBPM010000210.1:0-6177 GCA_963977345.1 uncultured Roseivirga sp. | reverse complement strand
CGCCAAAGGCTTTGAATTACCTTTTGGAAAAGGGCGTTTATGTGAATTATGGCAGCAAGCCTTTCTCTATCGAAACGAACGAAGGCGTAAAGGAATATGGCTATGGTACCTTAATGATTCCAGTTTCCCGTCAGGAAATGGATGCCGACTTAGTACATGCCTATGTGGAGGAAGCCACCGAGATTGCTGGTATTCGTGCGCAAAGTGTGAAAACTGGTTTTAGTACTTCTGGAGTAGATTTAGGAAGCGGAAGCTTTACCACGGTAAGAAAACCAAAAGCGATTATGCTGATTGGCGGAAATACTAACAGTGCAGAAGCTGGAGAGGTTTGGCATTTGTTCGATTCGAAAGTAGGAATGCCAATCACGAAAGTAGACATGGACAACGCTGGAAGAATTAGCTGGAGCGACTACAACACCCTGATCTTGGTTTCAGGTTCTTATAATTCTTTGGGCGAAAGTACGCTGGATAGAATCAAGCTTTGGGTAAGAGAAGGCGGAACGCTGATTACCATTAAAGGAGCAACCAGCTGGGCCATTGGTGCAAAATGGGTGAATGAAAAATATGCTACGAGAAGCGAGCAAACAACACCTGACCGTATGGATTATGTGACTTCACGTGATTTCTTTGGAGCCCGTTCTGTGGGTGGTTCAATGTACATGACGGATATTGATATCAGCCATCCGATTGGCTTTGGCTATACAAGCCGTGAATTGCCAGTATATAGAAACCATACGACTTTGATTCAGCCGAGCTCAAGTCCAACCAATACGGTAGTGAAATACACTGAAAATCCGTTATTGAGTGGTTATGTAAACAAAGCGAATTTGAAAGATATTGGCGGAACAGCCTCATTAATCGCTACAAATATGGGTAGGGGTAATGTGGTAATGTTTGTAGATAATCCGAATTTCCGTGGCATGTGGTACGGTACCAACAGGCTATTGTTTAATGCGGTCTTCTTCGGGAATTATTAATAGGTTTTATATAGACCGTTAATCGGTTTCAGTAATATATGAAACACCAAAGCCCACGGTTTAAACCGTGGGCTATTTGTTTGTGTTCTAAATCAGTCTTCATTCAATCCGTTCTTGGTCAAGAATTCATCGTATTCCTGTTGAAATGATTTCTTTTGGTGGTGCTCTTTTTGATTTTTTATGTACAGAAAAACCTTTTCCACTACCGATTCCGATACTGAGTAGGTAGCATAACCAGTTTGCCAAGAAAATTTCTCTGACATCAGATTGTTCTGATTGATGAAATGAGAGGAACTGCCTTTTACTTGTTTGACGATTTCAGCTACTGATTTTTGTGGGTTTAGAAGAAATAGGCAATGGATATGGTCTGGCATACCATTGATAATTCTGACTGGGCAGCCTTGTTCTCGCAGTTGAGTTGAAATAAATTGATAAACCTTTTGCTCTATGTTTTGCTTTAGAAATGGCGCCCTCTCTTTAGTTGCCCAAATGGCATGAATCCATATTTTATTGAAGGAATGTGACATGGTGTTTCTTTTATAATTACCAATATAAACCGTTAAAACGGTTCTGTAAATGCATCCCATTATCATAGCCCACGGTTTAAACCGTGGGCTATGTGAAGTAGTAGTTTTCTGTAATGGTTTTAACCATTTAAGCTGGTAGGTTGCAATTTGAGGACAGACCAATTCCATTACTTAATTGAATCGACTGTTACGAGACCCGTACGGCAGGTGGTGGCGCCTATGCTGACCTTGCTCTGCTAAAGCTACGCGAAGGCGATGAGCTTCATCTCAAGCATGTGAGAAACGCACCTCGTTAGTTACAATTGGCGAGGCCGTCTACTCGATTGTGAAACGTCTTTTATTATTCGTTGTTCTTCTCTGAAAATGATTTAATTATAGTTTCAGCTTTATCAACATCAGCTTTATACACATAAAGTTCAACATCATTTGAAGAGGTCCCGAAACCTGCACGTCTTGCTGATTCAGCATTGTCTTTTACCAATGATGGGATTTTTTCTTCATCCAAAAGCTGTGATATTCGATTGATTATTATTGCCCTATCTGTTAGAATTTTTACATATTCACTCATTTTTCTATAGATTTCTTTCTTTTTTTCACAACTGTTTCGCTATGAACAGTACGGGAGTAAACTAGCGTTTGTTTCCGCCACGCACATAGCAAAACCCAAAGATTTTGCGGACTTCATAAAAATACAAAAACCCTGCGATTAAGCCCGAAGCCCGTATTGTTTATAGGTTGTGTTGTGTGCCGTATTTAACTTTTGTCTGTTATACTTTTAATTTTCCCGCTTTCAAATTCAAATTCCGATATGCCTTTCAATTCAAGTGTGTCACCAGTTTTTAGTCCGTTTGGAAAATCAATCGCTAATGTGGCTTTATAGTCAATTTCAACAGAAACCTTCGAATTATTAAATTCCCAAAATTCAATGGTTTGCTTTCTTTGTGTAAAATATTGCTTTGCAGATTCTGCTTGTTTTTTAAATTCGTCTATGCCTTCTGTTCTCAATTCCACGTTTCCATTTGAAACATTCTCAAAAACAACATCTTTCGACAGATTTTTGGTCATACCGATTATATCAAAATCATTATAAGACTTTATATAGTTTTCAATTATGTCCCTTTGTTGTTCTTTCATATCATTTTTGGTCTGGCAGCCTAAAGTCAAAATTAGCATAACAATTAGTATCAAATTTTTCATATCAGAGTCTTTTCTCATATGGCACACAACGTTATGTATCAATCACGTTTGTGGCGTATAGCCATAAATGAATTAAATTTTATGACTGTTATTATGAGGTGCAGTCACTCTTTGTATTCGTTAAATCCCTAGCTCATCAAACAGGTTTGTTAAGGCAGTATCTGAAGGTCTGGGGGCATTTGAATTGATAATATTGCCTGCTGGATCAATCATGAGGAAACGTGGAATACTGCTTATTTGATAAGCTTCAATAAAGTGGCTGCTCCAATCGCTTTCAGCAATTAATTGAGTTCCGCCTAACGCTTTATCGGTTACCATTTTTCTCCAAGCAACACGTGCTCTTTCAGTATCGATAGAGATACTTACGAATTCAATGTTTTTTCCGTGGTATTGTTTTTCTAATTTTTTAAGGGAAGGTACTTCAGCCAAGCACGGCCCACACCAGGTGGCCCAAACATCGATGTACACGTATTTGCCTTTAAAATCAGCTAAGGAAATTGTACCACCTGCATGATTAACATAATCTGTGAAAATGGGCGAAGTGTGACCTCTAGTAAGACTTTTTAGGGCGTTATATTTTTCGGTAATACTTGCGTCATTTTCGGCTGAAGTGGAAACAGAACGATAGGCGTTATAATACTCCTCAAAATCATCCGTATAACCTATGTCGTACTTCGCTACAGACATTAATAAATCATTTTTTATATGGTCATTTGGGATTGCTCCAAAGACTTCCAGTTTAGTTAAGTATTTGTCCGTGGCTTCACCCTCCGACAATTCTTCAGCTTTTCTTTTAAAGTGCTCATTCACTAATTTATTATAAGAGCCTCGAAGTTTGTAGGCTTCCTCATTTGCATAATCTACTCCTTCTAATTCCTTAAGAAAGTCCTTTGAGACTTTAAAATCGGGTTGTTCAGCATATATTTGGTGTAAACTCTCATATTTAATTAAACTTAAAAGGTGGTAGTAATGCAATTCTTTACGTTCGAATTCAGCAAACTCCTTTGGGATATCTGGAAAGCTATCTAAATAGGCAAGAAAGCTTTCTTTGAGCATTGTTTCTTTAGCAATGAAATCTGATTCGTTTAACGAATTGTATTCAGCATAGTCACCTCTAACTTGAGTGATGTTAGCTATTTTAGTCATTAAATAGTTGGAGGCATCAGGATCAGTCCCCGTTAATTTTGCGGTATTTCTGAAATCGTTTGCAACGGCTGTAAAGTTATATTCTCCGCCATCAGTTAAATAAAAATCAGCTCGGTTTCTAGGATCATAAAGGATGTAATGGCCTGTTCCTGAGATGATGGTGTCTGAAAAAGAACCGTTTTCTGCCAGTGCGATGTCGAGCCTACCTGTGTCGCCTTTTGTTTTAACCATTCTGTATCCATTGCTTGTGGCATCAGCAATGGTTCCCGAAAACAAAATGTAATCTTCGGAAGGGTTTTCTGAACAGGATGTTAGATACAATGATGCAAGTAAGATGATGACGATTCTCTTCATGGGTAGGTGTATTGTTTTTAGTAATGATCCTCTGATGCATGTAAACTCTGTGCTTACCTGAGGTCTAGTATTCAAAATAGAATTGACACATACATCTCATGTAATTTATCAAAACTTCCTTATAGTAACCAAATCACTATAAGGAAGTTGAGTAAAGGTCTTTATGTAATGGTTTATATAGTTTTGTCAGCAACTGCCTGTTTTTCCTTCCCTGAGGGTACGAAGAGTCTAAAACATAAACGTGGGAGATAAGCTCTATTATCCTGACAGAGTCCTTGGTGAATAGGTGGTCACAGGTTCTGCCAAAGGCAGATAAATCGGAGGGCCCACGACAGTAGCTGATAAAACTCTATTAATTCATAGCATTTGTTAGGTTAAGTTTTCCTCCAATTCGCTAATTATTTTATTCATTTTAACTTTATCGTAAACTCGTTCTTCTTCCACCCTTTCCGTTCCAAGTTTTAACATTTTATCGTTCAAGTAATTGATAAATGAATTAGAATAATGTGGGGGATAAATGTTCTTGGTTGTGATTGATAGCTTAGTTGAATTAAATCTCAAGAGATGCTCTACATGTGGTGCCATGAGTTCAAAGAGTCCACGGTCTTTAGTTACGAATATGGGATTTACATTTTGGCCAACCATATCACTGAGTTGAGGGCGATTACAGCTCATTCTAGCATGAAATAAATCCCATGCCGTTCCCAAAATACCTTTCAATGATTTTTCTTTCGAAGACCCCAGTTTGATCATCGATCTTAGGTTTGAGTTTCCTCCAAATATTTCAAGGGCCAGGGAATACTCTAGACCTAGTATTATATCTAAGTCTGAGACCATCCAATCAATGAAGAGTTCGATGTTCTTTTCTGCGTTCTCTTTTTTTAATCCATTATTCGCTATTTCCCTTATTTTCAAGAGTCCAGCATAGTACAAGTTTAAGTTCTCTGTAAATGAACTAATCGACCGACTTAATGATTCCGGTTTATCATAGATGTAATACTCCTTTTCATAATCAAATTCAAGTCGCTTAAATCGTTTAATAGGGTATTGAAATGCAAAGTCAAGTCGATTTTTGATATCCCATAATTTGTCATCAAGAATATCATACGTTTTGCGATCGTAACACAGTTCTGTTAGAGCGAATAATGGTGTTTGTTTGACAGCATGTTTTTGAACATATTCAATTAGGTGGAAAATTGCATTTTTTTCAACTCTAGCATTTTTCTTGTGCTTCGTTAAATTGGCAATATCCAAACTCACTGAACTATCTAAGATTAGAAAAACGAGTTCGTCCTTCTCTTTCTGGAGATTATGAATTTCAGCTTCAGATGGAAGAGTAATCTTTCCTAAGTCCGATAAGAAATGAAATTGTTGCACTGGCAGTAATTTGACCTAACGTTAGCTATCAGTCACATTTATGACGTATAGCCATAAATATATTGAATTTTATGACTGTTGTGCCTGATGTATAAGGTATAACAGTCGCTCTTTTTTGGCTTAAATATCTAACTCGTCTAAAGGCTCTTAGAGTGCAGCCCAAAAATATAGCCCACGGTTTAAACCGTGGGCTATATTGGATAAATGTTGTTGGGTAATGGTTTTAACCATTTACCAAATTCGTTACTCTGATGCTTTAGTAGATTCTTCTTTTTCCTTCCACCTCGTATTTTTCCACTCTTTTTGCTGAGCCGCGTTGAGGAATGTCCATGCTACGATGCGGCTACTTTTGTTGCCTTGGCCCATTGGAATGGTTTTTACTTCAACTGCTTCTGCTTTTTCTAAAGATTCGAGAATTACAGCAAGGTTCGAAGACTTTGAGACCAAGCTAGAAAACCAAAAACAGGAGGTTCCAAAGTTTTTGCTTTCGCGAATCATGGTTTGAATAAACTTGCGTTCTCCGCCATCGCACCAGAGCTCTTTGCTTCTTCCGCCAAAGTTCAAAACAGGGTCGGCTACTTTTTTCTTGGCAAGGTTAT
>CAXBPM010000209.1:0-6177 GCA_963977345.1 uncultured Roseivirga sp. | reverse complement strand
CACACTCTCCTGTTTCGGCAGACGTGACTGCTGAAATTGTAGACATGGGCAATGGCGTTGATGCTGACTACGAAGCCAGACCCGATGCCGTTATGGGAAAAATTGCCTTGGTGTATATCGGTACTTTAGCTGATAGCCCAAAAGGAACCCCAGGTTTACACCGTTCTGAGAAAACTGCTTTGGCTACTAAATATGGCGCCATAGGCATCATCATCATTAACCAAGTAGACGGAGGTGTATTACTTACAGGAACTGCTTCAGTGACGGGTAGCCTTATTCCAATCCCTGCGGTTTGTATTGGCAAAGAAGATGGTATGGCCTTGAAAGAAACTTTGGCTGCAAAAAGCCAATTTGCTGCAATTAAAATGACCAACCAATCAGGCTTAATCAAATCAAGAAACGTGATTGCCACCATTAAAGGTTCTGAATTCCCTGACGAGAAAGTCATCGTGGGTGGGCACTTAGATTCTTGGGATTTATCTACTGGCGCTATTGACAATGGTATTGGCTCATTCGCAGTATTGGACATGGCCAGAACTTTCCAAGCTTTGAATTTGAAGCCAAAAAGAACTGTTCAGTTTGTAATGTTCATGGGTGAGGAAGAAGGTTTGTTAGGCTCTAAGTATATGGTAGACGAAGCCATTAAAAACGGAACCATCGATCAAATCAAATACGTAATGAACCAAGACATGTCGGGTAACCCTGCTGGTTTTGGCACAGGCGGAAGACCAGAAGCCGAAGCTTTCTTCAAGGCAATAGGTAAAGAAATCATGGCAATTGATTCTTCTACGTACACGAATGATGTAAGCACTGGCGCTGGTCTGCATAGCGATCATCAATCATTTATGTTGCAAGGAATTCCTTACACTGCACCAAGCTCAAGGTTAGACCGCGCCATTTATGGTTGCTACCATGCCGATTGTGATTCATTCGACTTGGTAAACAAAGAGCATATGGTGAACAATGTGCGTTTTAGCTCAATGATGCTTTATGCTTTGGCCAATGCTGAAACGCTTCCTGCCAAAAAACTAAATGATGCCGAAACCAAAGCTTTCTTAGAAGGTCATGACCTTAAGCTTAAGCTTCAAATTGGTGGCGACTGGCGTTGGGATAACTAAAATTGGACTATCAGATTATCTTGGTATTACTGGCAGTCGGCCTAATAGCCGGCTGCTTGAATACCTTAGCTGGAGGAGGTTCTTTACTTGCTTTACCAGTGATGATATTTCTAGGCTTACCTCCGAATGTTGCCAATGCCACCAATCGCATTTGGGTCTTTTTCAATGGTCTCTTCGTACAGTGATTAAAATCCACAAACACTAGGCCCCTCTTTGTAAACAAGCTTATTCAGAACAAAAAAAGCCTCTTTCAGAACAAAAAAGGTGTCAAGAGAATAAGTTAATACATTTTTGCTTATAGAATTGAGAGTTTTAAAAAAGCACTTATATATTAGAGGCCGATTTCTTTCACCTTTAGAACTATTCTAGTCATCCAGAAGGCCTATGTATAGACTCAATCTATTTAGACTCTGTGACTTTTTTCTTAAAACTTATGATCAACGTAACAAAGACGTTTCTACCCCAAAAAGACGTTTATCAATCTTATTTAGATAGAATTTGGAATAGCGGGTGGATAACAAACAATGGGGACTTGTGTCAAGAGTTAGAAGAAAAAATCGCGAAATTTCATGGGGTTGAAAATGTAATATTGACAGCCAATGGTACGCATTCTTTGCAGCTGGCACTAAAAATTCTAAATTTAAGAGGTGAGGTGATAACAACGCCTTTCAGCTATATAGCAACATCTGCTGCTGCTGTATGGGAAAACCTAAGTCCTGTGTTTGTAGACATTGATGTTGAACACCTTACCATTGATGAAAATAAAATTGAGGACGCAATTACTGAAAAGACCTCCGCTATTTTGGCCACCCATGTATTTGGAAACCCCTGTAATGTTGAGGTTATTGACCGAATTGCAAAAAAACACAACCTAAAAGTCATTTACGATGCTGCACATTGTTTTGGAGTTGAACATAAGCAGCAATCCATATTCAACTTCGGAGATATAAGCGCCTGTAGTTTTCATGCTACAAAAATTTTCCATACAGCCGAAGGTGGAGCCCTATTTACAAAGAACCTCGAACTACACAACAAGCTGGCATACTCAGCCAATTTCGGTCACTCTGGAAACTATGATTATCAGGGACTGGGTATTAATGCCAAAATGAGTGAATTACAAGCGGCTATGGGCTTAAGTATTATGCCCAGTATAAATGAAATACTTCTATCAAGAAAAAAAGCTGTAGAAATCTACGAGAGCCTTTTAGTTTTTGACAGGCTAAGTAAGATGAAGATCCGAGAGGACACTAAATGGAATTACTCTTACTTTCCTGTAATCTTTGAATCGGAGTATGCTTTATTGACGTGTTTGGCCCATTTGAATGAAAACGACATCTTCCCGAGGAGGTACTTCTATCCTTCTCTAAACAAAATAGAATACCTTAATGGGCAGCACATGCCTATTTCAGAGTCCATTGCTGAGAGAATCCTTTGCCTACCCCTTTATCATGACTTAAGACATGAAGAAATTACAATCATTTGTAATGTGATAAATAAACTGGTAGTAAATGAAAGCCTAACTGCTCATATCAATTTCTAAGTATATGAAAATAGGCATTATGCAAGCATATTTTTTTCCATATATAGGCTATTTTCAAGTTATAGATGCCGTTGATAAGTTCTTGATATACGAAAACGTTAGCTTCAGGAAGAGGACTTGGATTACTCGAAACAGATTGCTCGGAAAATCGACAGGAGAACCTTTCCTAATTAATGTACCTGTATCTCAGGGAAGTTCAAATAAAACGATAAGTGACATAACAATAAACAACGACTCGGACTGGCGTAATAACCTACTACAAGCCATTTATCATAATTATAAACGAGCAGACTTCTTTGAGCTTGTTTACCCAATTATAGCTGAATGCGTACATTTCAAACATGAGTCACTTCATAATTATAATTCAAGGATAATACTCAAGTTATGTCAGCTTTTAAGTATCCAAACAAGAATTGAATTCCGACATAAACGCTATATACCGCTGGAAAACAACCTTAAATCACAAAAGGAAATACTTTATAAAAATTCCAAAACACGTAGAATCATAGAAATTTGTTCAACAGAAGGTGCAAATGAATACATCAATTCAATTGGGGGAACTGACTTATACCAAAAACAGGATTTCATCAAGAAAGGCGTGAAGCTTAATTTTGCTAAACCACTCACGCCTACCTCATACAATCAGTTCAATAATACTTTTACACCCCATTTATCCATTATTGATCTGTTAATGCATACTGGGGTTGAGAATACTAGGGTTGAATTAAAAAATTACGAACTAATTTAATTTTGATCTATGACCCTATCAGAATCAGTTTCAATCTTTGTAGATGACCAGTTAGATTACTATAAACAGTGGATTTTGGACAAACCCTTAATCATTTCTCATGACCATGTTAACGACTTAAAGCTTCTGCAAAAAATCATATACAAAATGATAGTTCATTTTGTATATGATTATCAAGCATTCAAGCATTTAATGCCTGTTTCAAGTGAGGTTGAAGATATCTTAAGAATGTGTGAACAAAGGCCCTATAAAGCAGGCACCTATCGCACAGACTTCGTATATGACCATGCTAATCAGGTGAAAATAATAGAAATAACCTCTCGATTTGCTCTTAACGGAATGTTTCTAGCCGCTGTCATCAATAAAGTAGCAAGCCAACATAAGCAGACCCATTTCTCCGACCTTAGCACAGAAAGTATTTATGATGATATATTTAAGCACTTCGAAGTACACTTATCTGAAGTGACCTCTATACACATCCTATTTGGAGAAGATAAAAAAAACGAGTCCAAAATCTATAAGAGTATTTTCGAAAGAATTGGCAAGCCAGTTTACAGTGTTAATGTATCTGAAATAGAGGAGAATATAAATGAGATGGAATCTTCATGGATCATAAGCGAATTAGCTTTTGATGAAATCCTCTCTATACCGTCCGGTACAATGGAAAAGTTGACTCGATTAAATGTTACCAATGATTTTAGAACCATTTTCTTAACTCACGACAAACGATTCTTCGATGTATTAGGAAATAATAGTTTTCAAGCCTCGGTCCTATCACATGACGAACGTGCTTTTTTCAGCAAATTCTACGTCCCCACTTACTCATACAGTCCAACATCACCCATCTGGCATCATGCATCCCGTAACAAATCACAGTGGGTTGTCAAACCATGTGCGTTAGGTAAAAGTCAAAAAGTCCACGCAGGAATTGTAACCGACTCAAAAGACTGGGAACAAATATTTCAAGAGGAAGATCTTACGGAATTCGTACTTCAAAAATGGGTAGATCAAACACCAATCCAAGGAGAGATTAACGGAGTGAAATATAATGATTTTGTGACGGGTACACTTCTATTCTTTGACAATAATTTCTTTGGTTTCGGTGACTTTAGAACTTCCTCCTACCCAGTAACTAATATAAAAGATCATAGAAAGGCATCCTCACTCATTCTTAACGACCAGCCACAAAAAGATTTTTTTAACGACTACAATCTTATTTGTTAACACCACTATGCCAAACCCAAACACTCCCGAAGCTTTGAGCGAAGTCGAACTTAATTCTCTACCAACAGAAAAAGAGATTTTAGAGTATGAAAGACATGGTTGGTATATTAGTAAGAAAATTCTTCCAGACACCCTTTTAGATAATGCAATTCTTGGAGTTAGTGAGTTTTATAACGGGAAAAGGGACTTCCCATTTGCTACAACCCAAAGTATAGCACAGTCTACAGGTAGTGAAAAAGAACTCAGGAATGACGAATTTGTTAGTCTTCAGAAAAAAGAATTTCAAAAAATAATTTTTCAGCCGTTGATAAGTGCAATAGCTGCTAAATTGGCGAGAACTGATGAAGTTAGATTATTTGCTGATTCACTGATATGCAAGTATCCGTCTAAGGTAAAAGGAGCCATTGGGTGGCATACTGATAAAGCGTACTGGCCTACATGTTCCTCTGATAACATGCTTACAGCTTGGATTCCACTACAAGACTGTACAGTCGAAATGGGAAC
This sequence comes from uncultured Roseivirga sp., assembly GCA_963977345.1. Taxonomy (GTDB): domain Bacteria; phylum Bacteroidota; class Bacteroidia; order Cytophagales; family Cyclobacteriaceae; genus Roseivirga. Next base: position 1,043 of record CAXBPM010000209.1, on the reverse strand, counting down.
GTTAATTCACTTAGACGAAAGCAACAAATGGAGGGATCAGACCGATTTCAAATCACTCCTATCATTCAATGATCATAAAATCACGAACTTTGAAAAGTTCCTAACTAAGCACAAGCCATCTGCAAAGAAAAAATTGATGCTCCTTAAAAAAGGACAGGTTAGTTTCCACAATTGCCACACAATTCATTGTAGTCAAGTCAATATGAGTAATGAAAATAGATTAGCTTTTGCCATTCACATGCAAGACCGAGACAACTCTTATCAAAAGGCTTATAATGAAAGCGGAGTGTCTATTAAAATTGGTTACGATGATTTATGTGCCAAAGACGAAAATGGCTTACCTAATTATCGTGACTCTACAATATTTCCAATACTGTGGAAAACAAATATTCAATAGATATGAGCTTCGAAGAATTTAAACAGCACTATCAGAAAGTACCCGTCATTGAGTACCCTCACAAAAGGACAGACAATATTGGATTAGTCACGGTAAGAGTATTGGCTTATAACCACATAAATTTTATAGCTCAATGTTTAGACGGTATCCTGATGCAAGAGACCTCTTTTGACTATGAAGTATTAATTGCAGAGGATGACTCAAATGACGGAACCCGAGAAATCTGCATGAAATATGCTCAGAAATATCCTTATAAGATTAGACTACTACTGAACTGCAGGGAAAATAATGTATCAATAAATGGTAAGGCGACCGGAATATTTAATAGCACCTATTCTAACTTCAGTATCCACTCCAAATATATAGCGATGTGTGAGGCTGACGACTATTGGACCGACCCAACTTCCCTAGAAAAGCGAGTCAGATTTCTAGAGGAAAATAATGAATTCTCCATGTGTTTCCATAACTCAATCGGCCTTGATGAAAATGTTAGCAACGACAAACCAAAGCCATTGATCAAATTAAAAAAGGATAAAACCATCTCTCATTTGGAAATGGTTAATTACTCTTCTCCAACTTCAACTATAGTCTACAGAAACGGATTCATTAACAAGTTTGACCATTCAATGACACAAATCTTATGTGG
>CAXBPM010000208.1:0-6224 GCA_963977345.1 uncultured Roseivirga sp. | reverse complement strand
GATAGTCTAATTCATGTTTTTTGTGAAAACATCATCAGGCATAGAATAATGGGTTATTCTAAAGGCGGGTATATTGTCGACTTTACTAAAAGTGATGAGCATAAAACGCCCACCAAAATCAATGAAATAGGCATTATCACTATGCCTATAAAGCGGTAGTTTTAATGATGCGCCACCCGGGTCATGAAAACCAATAAACAGTTGCCCTTTTTCTTTTGAAATTGTTGCCGTTTCATATTCTCCTAAATAGATATCCATTTCACCATTGATCTTGTCTATAATCTTTAAATGATCTGGTAGACTATCTCGGGTGACGTTTAAAAGAGAATCGATTGACTTGTAAATCTCAATGGACTTTATTTTATAAACCTCGGCTATATCTTTAAGGGCTTCAAAATTAGTGATGAAATTAAGTACCTGATTACGATAAAACGGATCATTCAAATGATATCTCGCTTTTCCCTCTTCTTGTGTATTAGATATTCTCCAAGTGTATGAATCCTTTACATTATCCACTATTTTTTGACCTTCATTAATCGCATCATTCTTTAACTCTTTGTTAAAATCATCAATGTCATTTTGATATTCAACATACAAAAGATTAAGGTCTGCTATTAATGGCTTAAATTTTTCAGGCATGATCTGAAGGTTATTCATTAGTTGATTATGCCCAGATTTATTTGTGGAAAACGAAACATAAGTAAATACTAATTGATCATAACCTCCATTTGAAACCCACTCATTTACTGTTACCGAATCCATTAAAACCCGTCTGGACAGGGAGTCCATTATTTTATACTCATTTGCAATTCTTACAGCATCTTGAGCATCTACAGAGAGTTCTTTCTGAATTTGCGTAAGAATGGTAGCGATGTACTGTTCGTTTTGTGTGGTTTGATGCAAGTTATTCAGCCCTAATGCAATTAAGATTCCTGCTACCACAAGAATGATCTCTCCAAATGCATATTTCAGATATCTCCCTGTTTTACCATTGGAAAGGAGATTCTGTCGTGTTTTTCTAAAGAATTTGATCATTTGTTTGTGCTAATGAAATGGCAATGGCTTCGGGTTACACGAACGTGTGCTTAACGATAGCGAGCGAGAAGTTAAAGAGACTTTTTGGATTACTACCTGTGTTTGGTGGATCTCCTTGCTCATCGCAGATTTGGGTAGCACCAGTATTTAAGAAAATTTAAATGCAAACCGAAGAGGCTTGGCTTAGGAGGGTGGAGTGGTGTTTAAGTGTTTGTGTGTTGGGGTTGAGAAGTGTTGAGGTGTTGGAGTACTGATGTGTTGAAGACAATCGGAGCTAAAAGGCTCGGTTTCTTTCCTTGAGCTCCGAGACTTCGGAGAAGGGTCTAGAAACTACAATACTAAGCGTGGGGCTTTCTACTCTCCACTAGTCGTGACGTCTCGCTGCGACTCCCTAAATCACTCGATATAAAAGCATATTTCAATAATTCCCTTTTGTGTTTGATGAAAAATTAAACCGTTAAAACGGTTGTTGGGAGGTTTGTGCTTTATAGCCCACGGTTTAAACCGTGGGCTATTTGATAAATCTTCTTTGAGAATGGTTTTAACCATTTATCAGGTGCTTGGTCTCAGCGAGACGCTAAGACCAGTGGGGGATAACTTGGATAGTAATCATTAAACCGCAAAGAACACGGAGAAACGCGAAGGTGGTCTGATGTGGTGAAATGATGGTTTGTTGAAGTTGTGGATGACGCTCATCAGAACCAAAAAGGCCCAGTTTCTTTCCCTGAGGCACGAAGGGTCTAGAATATAAACTTGCTTTCTAAGACAGTACCTAAGGCCAGTGGGGTGGCATCATTTATCTATAAATAAAGAACAAATATGATGTAAGTTGTACCTATTGCAAAAAGAAGTAATTTGACGTATTAAACTTTTTAGATGAAGGAATTAGTATTGCTGCCAGAGGAGATTAGAGAACTACTGTCTTTTTTGAATAGAGGTCATAATCTAGGTAAGGTAAAGAAGATCTTCTTTGAAATGAAATATGAGGAGTTTTGTAAGGAACTCATAGAAGAGGGTTATCTATCCTTTGAAGAGATTGACTCTAATAGGGTACTGCCTTACAAATTAACTGCAAAGGGTAAAGTAGTGAACCATATTTTCAGAGATGATAAAAAATTTGAAAGTATAGTAAATGAGTTTCCGAATGGAGTGTCCAGTTATGCTCTAGGTTTCATTTACTCTTCTCATGAAGCAAGGGAAAAAGTAAGGAGTGAGGAAGAATTTGAAGATCGCAGATATTCTCCCTATGAGTTAGGTGCTGCTTTAGAGCTTGGAAGAGCTGATTTAAATGAACTAATTCTAGCTAAGGGTTATGATTTTGATACAACTGGTAATTTTAAAGTTTCAAGAAGAATATTTGATGAATTAGTAAAATTACCTAAAGGTGAAATTGAAGATATCATTAGACCAAAACTGAATTTAACTACAATAAAACAAGCAAAACGCAGACTCATTGAATTTGCTAGGAAATTAATTCCTGAAGAATTGCGAGATATAGTTCGAATTCCAACTACCTCAAGTGGCTATTACTTTTCTCTTCAAAATGCAGAAACTCCCAAAGTACAAGAGCTTTTAAAGGAGCTGAAGCAAAAGACTGTTAATACTTCCATAGGTGCCAATTCTGATTTGCCTGGAGTTGAGAATATTATGATTTTTCAAAAAAGGTTTGATGATGGTGATTTGTTAAAAAACCACATTGGTAAAGCGGATATTAATTTTTACCTCAAATCACAAGAGGAGATATTAGCTAAGAACATTCGGATTGCTTTAACTCATGAGAAATCTAGAATAGCCATTTTTCTAAGGAAATACCAGGAAGAATATGGTGGAGATAACGATGGGAAAGCAAATGATACTTTTCAGAATTTGAATATTCAGTCTACAATTAAAAACCAACTTCAGCTTGCAACACTAAATAGTGATTCAGTAAAGGGAGGGGAGGATTTGCTTGGTTTCGATCAAGATATAAATGCTTTTGCAGCGATTATAGCCTTGAAAGAATTAACGCCCCCTTTAGCAATAGCCCTCTTTGGAGAATGGGGGAGCGGAAAGAGTTTCTTTATGCAAAGCCTTTCCAACAAGATTGACTCCATTTCAAAAAATCAAAGTTTAGAAACTCAAAACGAGGAATACTCAAAGAATGATGATGGAAGAAATCAGCCGTTTTGCAAAGGTATTTGCCAAATCCATTTTAATGCTTGGAGCTACACTGATACTAACCTTTGGGCTAGCTTGGTTTCTGGTATTTTCGAAGGCTTAGAGTCCTACATCACAAAAAATAAAAAGAAGGGAGTAACAAAAGATAAAATAGAAAAGGAGCTCTCTCAAAAACTGGAATTGGCTAGAGAGCAAGAATCCAAATTAACAAAGATAAAGGAAGCTAAAAAAGGTGAGATTAGAGCATTAGAGTTTGAAAGAGATATCAAAACTCACGAGGAGAATACTGCCATTGAAAACATTAAATCTCTAACTCTAGGCAGTCTAATCATTAAGGCTAAAGCTCAATTAGAAACAGATCCATCGTATTTAGAACTAAAGAAATCAGTTGAGCAATTTGGTATTGAAAATGAGAGGGTTAGTTCATGGTCACCGGATAACGTGTTGAAGGAATTAACGGCTTGGAAAACTTTTGGATTAGCCTTCTTTAATGTGGAGCCAAAGCAGTGGTTTAAGTTTCTGGGCGTATTGGTTCTTTTCCTTCTTGCTCCTTTTTTGATAAAGCTGACTCAATTGGATTGGGATTTGGCAATTTTTTCTACGCTTGGGGTCTCTGGAACTGCTTTGATTGCTGTTTGGGAAAAGGCAAAACAGACTCTGGATAAAATAAATCCAGTTATCACCAAGGCGGTAAATTATAAAGATCAATACGAGGCTAGAATGGCTGATCTCATGTCAGCCAGAGATCAAGAGGTAGAGGCTGAGAAGTTGAAAATTCTTCAAGGTCAAATGGAAATCACACACATAAATAGTCAGTTAGATTTGATTAATAAAGAAATAAGTCAATTAGAATACTCGCTCAAAAGTTCACTTAGCCAAAAGGCTTTATATTCTTTTATTGTGGAACGAAGTAAGAGTCAGGACTATGAAAGACACCTTGGTATAATTTCAACAATTCGGAGAGATTTTGAGACGCTTAGTGATCTATTCCTCAATAACGTAATTGAGAACAAAAGCCATAACAATACTCAAGAAGAAGATAAAAAACAGAAATCTTACGAAGAGTTTAGAGATCAATTTGATCGACCATTGGAAAGAATAATTCTATACATTGATGATCTTGACCGGTGTCCAGAAGATCGTGTTGTAGAAGTGTTAGAGGCGGTGAATTTATTAATGGCGTTTCCTCTTTTCGTGGTGGTGGTGGGTGTTGATCCGCGTTGGGTAGAGAATGCGCTGATTCAAAAGTATCAACTGCAATTTACAGGTCAGCTGCGTAATCAATCAAGTGAGATCAATAAAAACCTTAAGGTAATTCAGGCTTCCGATTATCTAGAGAAAATTTTTCAAATTCCATTTCACCTAAAATCTGCCTCAGATGATAGTGTTAAAGATATGATTACTCATTTAATCGGAGATACAAAGGCGAACTTTGGGCTGAATGGAGATTATGATTTTTTAAGTCAAGCAATAAAGGGTAGTCCGAACGGAATACTAAATATACCTCAAAGCTCATCGTCTGGTGTAAGGGGTGTGATAGAAGAAGGTGATGAAATTGACCTTAGTTTGACGGCTGACCACTCATCTCAAATCACACTAGAAGTTCTAATGATTGATCAAGTAGAGCTTGAATATATGAAAGAACTGTCTTGGATCATAGGCAACACACCACGGACAGTAAAACGCTTTGTTAATACTTACAGAATTATTCGTGCGCATGAAGGACTTTCTTATAAGAATGATGATGAAAAATCAGAATTATTGGCTTTGATGTTTCTTCTCGCTTTGAGAACGGGTAAATACAAGGACTTGTATCTCAAGGTTAAAATGATGCTTTCAAAGTATTCGAACGGAATGGACTTGGCGGTGATGATAGAAAGTGCATTGGAGAATATTTCTTTGGAAGCCAATGTCATGGATGAGTTTCCGGATCTATATTATCAGAACTTTTTAAGAAGGTTGACACAAAGCGATGGATTGGATATCATAAGAAAAATGGATGTCAATGTTTTAAATTCTCACTGTGAATTTATTGAGCGCTTTTCATTTCAGACAAGCAAAATCACTTCTTACCCTGACTTTGAAGATAAAGAACTTAGCTAGAAGCAATTTCAGTAAAGTGTTTAGCTCACTCGTCTTTTTCTAAAGTCATTTTAGTCGACTTTTTTTTAAAGCATTAATAACTGTTTGCACCAAGAATTGCCCGTTTATTTTGAAAATCCCGTGCTTATGCAATAAGTGGGAGGCTGTAGGATTTGTAACTTGTATATTCAGCCAAACCTTTAATAACAAAAGATGAAGAGATCACTTAAAATACTATTCGCTTTGCTATTTCTGGCGTGCTTTTCTTTGAGCGCACAGAAAATTCCTCACCCAAGGGAGACCTTTGGTCATGAAGTGGGTGCCGACTATAAATTGGCCGACTATGACCAAATGTTGGAATACTACGATAAACTAGCTGCCTCTACCGATCGTGTTCAAATGATCGAAATAGGAAAGTCTGTAATGGGCCGTTCTATGAAGCTCGTGTTTATTTCTAGCGAAGAAAACATGAAGAAATTGGAGCAATGGAGAGAAATCAGTGAGAAGCTTTCTAGAGCAGAAATTACTGAAGCCGAAGCCAAAAAGTTATCTAAAGATGGAAAGGCCATCGTTTGGTTTGATGGTGGAATGCATGCTACAGAAAGAGCACACGCTCAAATGACTTCTGAATTGATGTGGCGAATTGCTTCTGAAGAATCAGAAGAAATGCAAAAAATTAGAGACAATGTAATTACGCTAGTGGTGCCTGTAATTAACCCTGATGGTGTTGATATTGTGGTAGACTGGTACAGAAAAACATTGGGTACGCCTTATGAGAGTTCTGGCCCTCCAATCCTTTATCAAAAATATGTTGGTCACGATAACAACCGTGATTGGTTCATGAACAACATGCCAGAAACTAAGGCGGTAACTACAGTGCTTTATAACCAATGGTATCCACAAATTGTGCATAACCATCACCAAACGGCTCCAAGAGGTGCAATGATTTT
>CAXBPM010000207.1:0-6253 GCA_963977345.1 uncultured Roseivirga sp. | reverse complement strand
AACTTACCCCCGAAAAACGATCAATTGCTTTGGGGCTAAACGGACAGAGTCCTAGAATCCATAACGCGTCACAGGTTTGGAAAACCTGCGACAGTTGCATTTACGCCTATTATGGTAAGGGATACTGAGCCAAGCTCAACATGGAGCTTAGATTTGACATCAGCACTTCAATTAACCTCGTATATACCCCGCTGGCGGGGAAGGGGTGGATTTACCGTATAACCTGCGACAGCTGGGTAGATATAAATATCCCTTCAGCTACTTTATGGAATGAAAATAAATATAATTCTCCATGTTAGGCTTTACATAAAAAATCTTCGAGTCATCAGGGGTAGTAGTATATACCCACGCAGGTCTTGGGAAAATAAATTTACTTCTTGGATTTCCTGACCAGTCATACGACTGGACTTCCATATTTTTCGTAATTCTTAACCTCTCAGAATTCTGTCCATTCGTCACAAATGTAAATTCATCATAACTCACGTATATGCCCTTATCAGTAATATCAACTGAACCAAAATAATTGTACAAAGACCCTTCATTTATACCCATGCCTTGTCGCGTAATCTCTACTTGATCATTCTTTGGCTTATACTGTAGTTCTAAGTATTTTGAATTTCTTAAATTATAAATTCGGACCAAAGGAAAATAACTAAAGGCGACTACAATTTTCTCATGTAATGGAGAGTATCTAAAGATCTTATTATACAGGCCCGACTTGCTAGTAGCATCTATCTCCCCAGAGTATTTGTTTGGGTAAGGAAAAACATCTTTAATGCTTTTGTCATTTAGGTTGTAGGATATCAATAGCTCTTTACTATCGCTTGGCTTCCCGTAAATCACTGAATCCCCGATTAATGTCGGGTTATCTATATATATAAGAGCACCAGGAAAAGGTATTCTGTTCACCAATTTGATGTGTTCATTAGAAATCCCCCCACTTTCTACAACTCCTTTAGTGTCTATCAAAAAAGTTCTTAAAGACTTGTTATCGGAAACTTGCAAAATGTTACCGTCTAAGGTCACCCCTCTAGGCGAAACTTGTGCAAACTCAAGGTCCAGTGGGCCTGGGCCAGTAAAACCAAAGCCTCCTAAATACTCACCGTTTCGGGTACTAAATACACGGAATAGTTTACCCTGATTGCTCTTTTCAAGTGCAATCACCAAATCATTGTTAGAGACTAAATTATAAACAACAAATAGATCAGTTGAGATTTTTACAGAGTCTGAATTTACTGTTAGATCAATTACGTTAGCAAAATCAGTAGCTTCAATTTGTTTTATAGATGTTTCTGAATCTAAATTCTTTGTGCTTTTTTCTGAGTCAGAGCAGGAGAAAAAAGCAAACAATAATAAGATCAGTCCATATTTCTTCATACACCTAGTTACCAAACTAAAATCATTCATCAAAATTATGCCATCATAGAGTTATACAGAGCACCTGTGACTGTTGCGTTCATGTGTGTTATTGACAGGGATGCTAAGCCAAGTTCAGCATGAACTTAGGTTTAAGCACTTCAATTAACCTCGAATATACCCCGCTGGCGGGGCAGGGGTGGATTTACAATAGAGCAGTTGCTTCCCGCCTTTGTGGGTGTTGTCACCCACAAACCGCAATAGGCATTAATCAATTATTTTCTCTCCTGCGCTTGAGATGCCATGTCTAACCTCTGTCGCAGGTTTTCCAAACCTGTGACCACCTATTAAAAAGGGACTCTGTCCCGTTCATCGTAACTCAATTTCTAGAAAAGATATATACCTACGAACCATGACATACTCAATAGAGAACTGCAAATAGACCACTTTAGTGTTAAACGGACAGAGTCCTAGAGTCCATAATGAGTCACAGGTTTGGAAAACCTGCGACAGTTGCGGAGTCAGCTAATTGATGTCAGCTCCTTTCTTCAACACCCAAACACATTAACACCTCAACACATCCTAACTTCAACACCTTTCAGCCGTCCGCCACCGCACACTTCTGTTCTCTACGGCACAAAAGGAAAAGCTAGAAGCTTCAAAAGGCTTGATTCCAGCTACTAAACACCTGTTTTCTTTTGGCACTCGTTTTGGAAACAAACCAGCAGAAATACCTAAATTCATTCCCATGCTGAAGAACATGTTAAAGGTTGCTTGGCGCAACGCAATCGCAAACAAACAATTCACCATTCTCAATATTCTTGGACTCTCCATTGGCATTACCGCATGTCTGCTGATCACCCTCTATGTTCAAGAAGAATTGTCTTATGACAACTTCCACAAAGATGCCGACCAAGTATACCGTATTGATCAACCCATGATTTGGGGCGACTGGGATGCGCAATTCGGGTCTACTGGCCCAGCCGTTGCTGTTGCGCTTCGCGAAGACATCCCAGAGTTTACCGAAGTATTACGTATTCACGATTCTGGTGAAAACTTGGTTACCTACGAGCCAAAAAGCGGTGATCCTGTTTCATTTAAGGAGGCTAGGGTATATACAACCGAAGCCAATTTCTTCAATCTTTTTTCTTTCCCCTTGTTGGAAGGAAATCCTGAAACGGCTTTGGTAGAACCTTTAAGCATTATCATTACCAAAAGCATGGCCACCAAGTATTTTGGGGAAGAAGAGGCCATGGGCAAAATTTTAGAAGTAAGACAAGGCGAAAATGCTGGGCCATTTAAAGTGACAGCTGTGCTCGAAGACATTCCTTCTAACTCCCATATCCAGTTCGATATGATGACTTCCATGAGTACCTATCGTCATATCGAAGCACGCCAATGGACATGGGTTTGGACTACTTTTGTCACCTATGTGAAAGTAGCTCCAGATGCCGATCTCACAAAAATCAACGAAAAACTACAGGCTATTCCACCAAAATGGGCCGCCCCAGCTGTAGAACGCGCCTTTGGCGAATCTTATGCTGAGTTTGTGCCTGATGGTAAAAAGTGGACACTCACGATGAAACCTATTCGCGAAGCCTACTTATACGCACCTATTACAGGCAATAGAATAGGGCCATCTGGGAATATCGCTTACGTTAAGGTATTTGGTGCCGTGGGGATTCTAGTGCTTATTCTTTCGTGTATCAATTTCATGAATCTTTCTACTGCCCGTTCGGCTGGAAGGGCCAAAGAAGTTGGGGTTAGAAAAGTACTGGGCTCAGGTAGAAAATCAATAGCCAACCAGTTCATTTTTGAATCTGTAATTTTTGCTTTAGCTGCCACTACAATTGCCCTGATTCTCTGCGAATTGTCCATCAATGCCTTCAACACAATTGCCAACAAAACGCTTTCACTTCAGACCGAATTATCCAACCCAATATTTCTAGGAGGCCTTCTAGTGTTCATTTTGGGCTTGGGTCTTGTAGCAGGTAGCTACCCAGCATTTTATCTTTCTTCTTTCAAACCTATCCAGGCGTTAAAGGGCAAAGTAAGCAATGGTTTTAGGGGGAAAGGCATAAGAAACACTTTGGTCGTTTTTCAGTTCACTATTTCAGTGGCCCTTATTATCACCACATTCTTTGTTCAGAAACAGCTAAACTATACTTCAAACTACAACTTGGGTTTTGAAAACGAGAACATCCTTCAGGTACACAACTTGGAATTAATCGATAATTCGAGTATTGTGACCTTGCAAAATATACTTCAACAAAACCCTGCATTTACACAAGTAGGTTATTCAGACTTGGTGGCTCCAAATATTTTCAATGAAGACAAATACAAAGCCGAAGGCCCTGAGAATAATCCTGTGACACTCAATAGGGTGATTGTTGACGAAGATTATATCGACCTGTTAAGTCCGAAATTTATTGTAGGTCGTAATTTTGACGATAACAGAGCAAGTGACAAGTATGCTATTATCCTGAATGTTTCAGGTGCAAAAACCCTAGGTTTCGGAGCCCCAGAAACCTACGACACAGATAGTCCGATAGGCAAGTACGTCACCTTTCCTGGCTCTGAAACTGTAAAATTTGAAGTCATTGGTGTGGTCGAAGATTTCAATTATAACAGCTTAAGAATGACCATCAGCCCACTAATGATTGCACACAAAGGAAACGGTGAACTCTACAATATAGGTACTTCCTACCTTTCTGCCAGAGTTGATCCTGCGCAGGTAAATTCTGGAGAGAAAATGTCTAAACTCCTAGATGAAGTGAAAACTGAATTGGCCTCCATAAAACCTGGGCTTCCTTTTGAATACAGTTTTATGGATCAGGATTTTGAAAGCAGTTTCCGTACCGAACAACGCATGACATCAGTGCTAAATATCTTTACTGTAATGGCCTTAGCAATTGCTTGTATAGGATTATTTGGACTGGCCGCCTTCACCTCAGAGCAGCGTACCAAAGAATTGGGTGTAAGAAAAGTATTGGGCGCCAGCGTAAAAGACATCGTACTGCTGTTCAGTACAGAATTCACACGATTGGTAATTATTGCGATTCTGATAGCAATTCCGTTGGCTTACTATGCGGTAAAAACATGGCTTGCCGAATTTGCCTATCAAACCCCAATAACAGCTTCAATATTTATTATTGCAGGAGGTTCTGCACTGCTTATTGCTTGGGGCACCATTAGTTTCCAGTCTTTAAAATCGGCTTATAGAAACCCAGTGGAAGCACTGAGAGATGAGTAGGGAAGTATTTATTTGTTCGCCTGAAGCACCTCTTGCTCCTTCTTTTTATCGTATTTCCAGCGTTTGTGTGACCATAAATAATCAGAAGGGTTCTGACGAATGGTTTGCTCCAACAATACTGCAAATCTTTGCACGATATCATGACCTTCCTTTTGGTAAGGAGGAAACTTAACGGGTTTGAACTCTACTCGATAATGACCTTCCGAGGTACGTTCAGTATGTGAGTAGAAGACCGGATAATTAACAATCTGAGCAATCTTTTGAGGGCCTGTATAAAAGGCGGTTGATTGATTTAAAAAATCAATCCAGTATTTGTCTGCACCAATTGAAGGCAGCTGATCTGCCAAGATGCCAACGATTCTCGGTTCATTCTTGCGTTTTATAATTTGCCTTAAGGCAGAGTCTTTCGGAAGTGCACGCCCACCATGCCTGGTTCTTAAGTTGATCATTAACTGGTCAAATTTTGGGTTTTTCACGGGCTTGTAGAGAAACTCCATTGGATAGCCAATTTGCTGACCTATAGAAAAGGCTGGCCACTCCCAATTGGCAGTATGCCCCGAAAGTAAAATAACAGGTTGGCCTTGATTTAAATACTCAAGCATCGCCTGAGCATTCACTAGTGGCACACGCTTTACCCAATCTTTCTTTTTAAAACGATAAGCCTTAATCGACTCAATAAAAACCTGAGTGAATTGAATATAAAATGCCTTTTCAACTTTGAAGCGTCCCTTATCCGATAAGTCCGGGAACGTTTTGCTTAAATTTTCACGAATCACAGACCTACGATAGCCCACAGTATAGTAGAGTAAAAAAGAAATCATCTTCCCAAGTGCGTACAGAAACCAAAATGGAAGTAATGATATAAGCCTGATTAAAAACATCGCGCAAAGATAGAGAAATGAAGAAGCCTCGACCTATAAAAAGCGCACAAAAGCAGTCTCAGTGACCATTAAGCTCTGGAGTCAAAAATAATTAGGTTTATTTTCATTTGGCTAGATCCAGTCTTAGTCTTCACTCCGTAAGTTAAAGTGGTATATAACAAAGTGTTTTAGTTAGTTGAAAAACCGAGCGATCAGAAGGATAGCTCGGTTTTCTTTTTGTCCTTCACGGAAAGAAGTCCTACCTTCAATTCAAGGACAAAAACAATGAAAAAAGATCAAATCAAAGAGGCACTTACTTCTTCCTACCTAAACTTTGTAAACAACTGCAACTCACTCACCAAAGATGAGTTTGAGTACGCACCAGAAGGGAAGTGGTCGGCTGGACAGCAAATGGAACATCTGATTAAAAGCACCTCTCCATTACATAAAGGGATGGGTTTACCTAAGTTTTTGATCAAGTTCAAATTCGGCAAAGCAAATCGTCCTTCAAAAACCTTTGATCAATTGGTAGAGCGCTATAAAGAAAAACTTGGCTTGGGCAGAGTAGCAAGCGCGGCTTTTACGCCACAAAAAATTAATTTTAATGAGAAAGAGAGGCTCATAAACCAACTTCAAAGTAACATCGAATCAATTAACAAAAAGCTCGATAAATGGACTGAAGCACAATTCGATGAGTTCATCCTACCCCACCCATTATTGGGTAAAATTACCGTTAGGGAAATGTTATATTTCACAATTCATCACGCTGATCATCATCGTAATT
>CAXBPM010000206.1:0-6292 GCA_963977345.1 uncultured Roseivirga sp. | reverse complement strand
GAGGTAAGTCAGCAAGAAATCATTGAGTGGGTAAAGAAGGTGAAAGAGGAGGAAAAAAAGCTAGTAGAGAGCCAAGAAGAGGTTCGCAAAATTCAGGGCAGAACTGGAAAAATTCTTGTTACGGAAAGAAGTAATTCAGACACACGATACGACTTTATGGGTAGCATATTAAGAGAAGAAGAACTCAAAAAGCATATTTATAAAGGGCTAACCGTAACAGAAGTAATTGATAAATATCCTGTTTATGATGAAAAAGAGCAAAGAGAAATAAAAGTAAAACTCGTCAGGCTTGAGGAACGTCAGGCAAACGAGAAACAAAATAGAGACACTATAGAAGTGCGCTTCCGCCAAGCGAAAAGTACTGTAATTAAGTCAACGGGGGGTGCAAACAATGATGACAATATATACTATATGATTGATGGTGATTTCAAGAAAGGGCTTAACCTTAATAGTATAGAAGCCAGTCAGATTGAGGATATCTCGGTAATAAGAGGTCAGGCTGAAGTCCTCAAGCGATACCCAGATATCCCTACTCCGGTATCTGGACTGATTATAATTACAACTAAACGAAATTTGCTTCGATTTACAATTCCGGATAGCCAAGATTCTGCTTCTGTATATTATGCCTTTGATGGCAAAATAATAGATCGATTCGAAGCTAGTAAGCTGCTTGACGCTAATCAGGCATTAAGTATTACTGTGATGAAGAACAAGAGCGAAATTCTTAGCATGTTTCCAGAGATCCAGTCTCCCAACCCTAAGCTAATCAAATTAGATAGTGCAAAAGATTATGAAAAGTCCAGCACAGAGTATCTTAAGAGATTTCCTTATTATACTTCTTCTCCTGATCTTGGTATAGTTAATTTTGATCAAAACTTTAATAACTCAATAAGAACTAGTTTCACTATTGCCGCAATAAAGGAAGACAACGCTATCCTAGAAATCGATGGGGAGTTAAAACCTGACATGACTGTTGATCAAATCAAAGCACTTGATTTAATGAATGTGAAAAGTATTCAAATCATCAAAAACGACAAGATGTTTGAATACCACAAAAAGCGAAAGCTAAAAGGCTACGATGCGCTGATTAGAATAGTGACGAAGTAGGTTTTCTGCCTTTTCTTGACATAGCTCGACACTCCCCTAGCCCCTCTTATTAGAGGGGAATGGTTCAGAAGAAAACTCGAGCATTATACGGCTACCCCATTATTCACAGCCACAGCATTCCCTCCTTTCTCCTGCACCCGAAGCTTTCACTGGTGGCCATAGCCTATGGCAGAGGAGGGCCAGGGAGGAAGACAAACAAAGAACGATATATTATGCAATTTTCCACCCCCTGCCCCCGCCAGCGGGGTATAAAAACAGTTGCTTTTCAATTTTATAATTAGAGTTTCTATACCTCTACGGCTGTCCTCCCTTCTTGCCTTCGCGAAGCTTCTGCAAAGCAAGGTGGGGGAGATTGTTTGGGGATCTGTAAAGCATTTAGATGAAAGACTAAACTCTCTCGAACCCACAATGAGCCGATTAAAATATCTAATCGGCTCATTATTTTGCTATATTTGAGCCGATAATATGATGTAATCGGCTCATGAGATATAATTGGCAACAACCTGACTGGCCTGAATTCCGCTACAACATTGCTGAAGTGGAAGAAATACTTTTTGACTTTGCACAAAGAGCAGGGAGAACTAGTGGCCTATTGGAAGGTTTGACTCAAGAGATTAAAAGCGATGCCATTATTGAAATGATGATTGCCGAAGCAATGAAGACATCTGAAATTGAAGGTGAATATTTGAGCCGTAAGGATGTTATGTCTTCCATAAAAAGAAACTTAGGTTTTCAGGATGGCGGCCAAGTTTCGGATTTACGAGCAAAGGGTGCTGCCGATCTTATGACCAATGTACGTGAGACTTATAATGAGCCTTTAAGCGAGGCCATGCTTTTTACATGGCACAAAATGATCATGTTAGGAAGCAAGGGCATAAATACTGGTCAATGGCGAGCACATACCGAGCCTATGCAAATTGTTTCCGGTGCTATTGGTAGAGAGAAAGTACATTTTGAAGCCCCACCTTCAGAACGTGTTCCTGATGAAATGACACGTTTTATCAAATGGTTCAATGAAACTGCTCCCAAAACGAAGGCGGATAGGAACAAATCTCCAATCCGTTCTGCCATTGCACATCTGTATTTTGAAAGTATACATCCGTTTGAAGATGGGAATGGCCGAATTGGGCGTGCTCTTTCAGAAAAAGCACTGTCTCAAGGTTTGGACTACCCTGCATTACTCAGTCTCTCCAAGAGCATAGAAGCCAATAAAAGTGCTTACTACAAAGGCTTAATGGCAACACAGGGTTCAAATGAAATCACGGAATGGCTAGTCTATTTCGTTGGTACAATTGTATCGGCACAGCATGCGGCCGAAACGCAAATTTCATTTTCTCTTCAAAAGACCAAGTTCTTTGACCATTACAAAGGCCAATTTAATGAGCGTCAGGAAAAGGTAATCCGCAGGATGCTGGAAGAGGGCGAAAGTGGTTTTAAAGGAGGAATGAGCGCCAAGAAATACATGTCAATCACCAAGACCTCAAAAGCAACAGCAACAAGGGATTTACAGGAGCTGGTTAAAACAAAGGCTTTCTTGCCAATAGGCAGTGGGCGAAGTACAGGCTATGAGGTGAATTTGGGATTCAATAGCCATTAAGATTCCTTGTTCGTATTTGTAGTACTGGGCTAAACCTTTCTTTTTTTCAATTATGCACTGCAAGTACTTAAGAAGATAGACACGCACAGTATGTATGCGCCAGTAATTGTTTCAAATATTGACAATATTTGAATAATGTGGTAAGTTTGATGTATAGATAAAAAGGTATAATATGAATAAGTCCCATTCACTGAACATTCCTTTGACTGATGAAATGAAGCAGTTTATTGCCTCTCAATCGGGTAACGGAACATTATATTCGACACCAAGTGAGTACGTGCGTGATCTCATCCGCCATGACAGAGAGCGGCAGGAAGCATCAAAACTCAGGGCTTCTATTGTTGAGGGCTATCAAGATGTCGCTCACGGACGGACAAGAAAGTTCTCAGGTGATCTGCGTAAGGATTTAAAGGACTTTAAAGCCTCAAAATAGAATGGCGTAAATTCATTTAACCGATAGAGCGCTTCTCGACATCGAAGAAATATATGAATACTCTATAGAAAAATGGAGAGAGAAAACGGCTGAGCGTTACCTTGATCAGATCCAAGACTCATTGCTTAAGCTGCCACCCAACCTTTACCCAAACTCGCCTGAACATAGACATGATTAAATAGTCTGCTGCTTACTTCTGCAAATTCTTTTCTGCCGTAAGGTTCGGCAGGCAGGTCAGTGTCTAATACCACCTCAATGGCATTTTTTACTCGTTCTGTTGTTTCGGAGTCTCTGAACCAATCTTGAACCAATACTTTGGGATGTTCTTCTCTAAGGCGTTTCAAAAGATGTTTTGCAGCATTCTTCACATCTTGTTCTTGTTGTTTGCCTAGTTTGTCTCTGCGAATAAGGTCAAAGAGTTCCATTTCCTCTTCTGTCAGCCCTAGTTCAATGTGGCGTTCATCCTCTTTTTTCAGGTTATCTACAAAGTCAACTAAATCATTATAGTAGTCTTCTGTCATACTTCCCCCAGAGTTATACCGATCAATAATGGCTTGAAACCTTTCTAAGAACGGAACCCTTGTTGTATTCTGTTCCAGCATCAATTCAAGTTTGTGCGTAATGAATGCTTTTAAATCGGCTATTTCTATATTCTTATGCTTCTTTTCAGGAAACTCCTTCTTGAGTTTTTCTACATCAATTGTAGCCAGGTTAAGTTCTCGCTTATAGCCTTTGATCGTATAAACTCCTGGCCTATCATCAGCCATTTGCTGTCCATCCTCAGTGGTAAGAACACTCTGATCGAGTAGCTCGGAGATTCTTTGCTGGGCTCTTTCAATATTCGCTTGGCCCACATGGCTGTCTATTACTCCCCTCAAATAATGGATCACTTCAACGATTTTGTATTTTTCGCGCTGCTTTAGTATGTCTGGCCTGCACGCTTCATAAAGTCCGAAACAGGTATTGTCATATACGTTAAATTCTTTTCTTACTTCATCTTTGGCCAACAAGGTGTCTGCAAAATCATCAAAGAATTCCATCTTTGAAAAGGTCTCTTTACTGGTTAAAACCTTATCCAGGTCCACGTCATGATTTAAGCAGAATTCCCTTGCTGCTTTAATGGATTCATCAAGAAGAACAATCAATTCGGATTTATCTTCTACTGGATTTTCTCCTTCCGTATTTTGGTCTTGATCGGCTTCTTCTCCTTGGCCGTAATCCTTCAATGCTTTTTTGATATTGCGGAAAACGTTATAGTAATCTACTATCAAGCCATTCCGCTTACCCGGTGCCACGCGATTTGCCCTTGCAATAGTCTGCATCAGCGTGTGGTTTTTCATAGGCTTATCTATGTAAAGTGTCGACACTGTTGGGGCATCAAAGCCGGTTAACCACATGGCACAAACAAATACCATCTGCAATGGATGTTCTGGATCTTTGAAATTGTCTTCAACGTTCTTACCGTTTTCATCCAATTCATTCATTCGGTCTCTGTGAAACTGTATGTTCAAGCCTTTTTCCTTGAACTTCTGTTTTTCTTCTCCATCTTCAGAAATGACAACCGCCATTTCCATGCGCGATAAATAACCAATTACTCTTTTTAGCTCTTGTTTTTCTTCTTCATTGGCGCAGACTTGGTGCTCCTTTCGCAGCGATTTCAGTTGTTCCTTGATGTACTTTTTGACCTTGTCGTACATCTTTACCGTAGTGTATTTATCTACGCAAATGACCATCCCTTTTCCTAAATAACCTCTTCGAGGAAAATGAAAGGCAATGTCTTTTGCGATGGTTTCTAAGCGGTCATCTCTGGTGATCACCTCCATGGTGGTGGCAAACTTATCTTCCAGCTTTTGTTGTTGCTGTTCATTCAAGTTTTCTTCCTCCAAAATCTCAGCTAAATCTTCGTCCAGCTCGTCATTCGCTACCTGAAGTTCGGGCAATCTTTTGTCGTAGTACAGCGGAACGGTGGCGCCATCATCTATCGCTTGTGCGAAATTGTATTCGGAGATGTATTTGCCAAACCAAGCGTTGGTCTTCTTTTCTTTGCCAAGTAATGGGGTTCCAGTAAAGGCAATAAATTGTGCATTCGGAAGTCCCTCTCTTAAGTTTTCGGCCAGTGAAGCATATTGGGTTCGGTGGGCTTCGTCAACGATGACAACAATGTCATTCCTTTTGGAAAGTAAAGGATACTTTTTCCCTTTGTCGAAACGGAATTTATGAATGAGTGTAAAGATATACCGTTTGTTTGTGGTGAGTACATCTCTCAGTTCTGCGCTGCTCTTCGGCCTCGAAGTATCGGCTGCCGTGCAGGCGCCCATATTTAAGAAGTTTCGGTAGATTTGTGTATCCAAGTCTTCGCGGTCTGTAATCACTAAAAAGGTAAAATTGCCTTCAAACTTTCTGAAAATTTTACGGGTAAAAAACACCATCGAAAATGACTTTCCACTTCCTTGGGTATGCCAGAACACACCCAGCTTTCCTTCTCGCTCTTTTCGGTCTGCAAATGCATCAATGGCTTTGTTAACGCCCAAAAACTGGTGGTTTTTTGCAGCTACTTTAAATGCGTTATTATTGAAGAGAATGTAGTTTTCAATATAGTCTAAGAGTTTCGGCTGGGTACATAAACCATTCACCGTGTACTTTAAACTATTACCATTTTCGCGAATCGCCTTTTTATCGGGTCGCTCTTTCTCATCATCTATGCGGAGCCATTCGCCAAAGTGTTCCCAAGTGGCAGTAAACGAACCTACCCTTGTTTCTCTTCCGTTGGAAAGCAGCGTGATGGCATTGTACCAAAACAACTGTGGTAATTCTTTTTTGTAGTTTGCTAAATTGTCTGTGTAGGCGTTTTTGACCGATACGTTGTTGTTCTTCAGTTCAATCAGTACCAGAGGAAGCCCGTTGACATAGAGGATTAGGTCAGGTCTGCGGTATCCTATTTCTCCTTTAATCCATAACTGCTGAACGGCCAAAAAATCATTGTTCTCTGGCTTGTCGAAATCTATAATCTTTACAAAGCCCTGTTCTTCTTTGCCTTGCCCATTGTCATAGATTACGGGAACTCCCCCCCGAATGAGTTTATAGACTTCTATATTTCCATTGATCAAGGTCATGGCCCTGCGCCCTTTGCTGATCTCATGCTCGGCCATGTCAAT
>CAXBPM010000205.1:0-6303 GCA_963977345.1 uncultured Roseivirga sp. | reverse complement strand
GCTTAAGAACAGCCAAGTATTCCAAAATTCTATCCTTTACTTTTTCTAAACCAAAATGATCTTTATCAAGAATTTTCTTTGCGCGCTTTAGGTCTAAGTTATCTTTTGAATATTCAGCCCAAGGCAAATCAATCATCAATTCGGCATAGTTCATGGTAATCGGATATTCCGCTGCCATTGGGTTCATCCGAAGGATTTTATCCAGCTCTTTATTGAAGTGCGTACTGACTTTTTCTGGCCAGTTTTTGCTTTCTCCCTTTTTTCTAAGGGCTTCCACTTCACGCTCTGGGCCATCTTCTCCCAGTTCGTCTTGCAATACTTTCATTTGCTGACGCAAGAAATAATCGCGTTGCTGCTGATCGATATCAGAATGCACTCGGCTATGAATTTCATGCTTCAGTTCAAGCAACTGCACTTCTTTCAACATGTATTGAAGTAATGAAGTAGCCCTTTCAACACCATCGTTGATTTCTAAAAGCTTCTGCTTTTCCTTGGCCTCGGTGTTAATGTTGCTGCAAAGGAAATGGATCAAGAAACTTGTTTTGTCTATGTTGTCCAAGGCCACTTGTGCCTCCTTAGGAATTTCAGGATTGAGCGACATGATTTTGTTTGCCGCATCCCTCACCGATTGTAGCAGTGCTTTTACTTCCTTGCTCAGTCTTTTTGGGAAGTTTTCGGACAAATACTTCACCTTGGCCTTCATGTAAGGGGCATCAGAAGTGTATTCTTCTACTTCAAACCTGCTTTTCCCTTGAATGATAATGGTGGTATTCCCATCGGGCAGCACCAACATTTTTACAATCTTGGCGACTGTTCCTACTCTAAAAAGATCTTTTTGCGAAGGGTCGTCTACCTTTGGGTTTTCTTGGGCAAGAACCCCAACAAGACGGTTTCCCTTATATGCATTCTTCACCACTTTGATGGATTTTTGGCGACCTACAGTGATGGGGATCAGCACCCCAGGAAATAATACTGTATTACGTACTGCCAAAATCGGTAATTCATCTGGTTGGTTGGCTTCGTTTAACTCCTCGTCATCTTCACCACCAATTACTTGAATAAGATCTCCAGCTTCATCGTCATCGATATCGCTAGCCATCATGGATCCGAACATTTGGTTATTAATTTTCATATATAAAGTGCCAGAATGACACGTTTGTTCTTAAATAAATTTGGACGTCCTAAATTGCAAGCCGTGTGCCAAACGGCAATGTGTCATGAACGGTTTTTTAATTGTGGCTAAAAACACGTAATTTGATACATCTTTCACCATAAAAGAGACTAAAACACTTGAAAAAGATGAGACCGATACTCCTCATTGCGGTCGTACTGTTATGCTGTAGCCCTGCAGCACATGGACAGTTTTTCAAAAAAAAGAAAGACAATAAGAAAGCTGAGCTTTTAGAATTGAATTCTGATTCGGTATCAGTTGAAGTTACAGACATCATATTCAGGAATATAAACAAGGTTGGGCTTTACACCAACGATAAACAACTTAAAAGAATTGATAAGCTGGATAAGGAAAGGAACTGGAAGGAACTGTATCCTGAACTGAAGGACTATGTGTCCAATTTTGGTGTTCAGAATTTTGCGTATCAAACCTATTACCTCTGGATGTTGGCGAAGCTGACCGAAGTCTTCGGCACTGTAGATCAGGCCAGACCACTGTATAGCCTTGTGCTGAAACATCATAGAAGTGGACTTCCCATTGAAGAAGTGCTGGCACGATACGACTCTCTCAATCCGAATAAAATGGAGCATTATGTTCCATTAGAATATTATTACGATCTGGTGGAATACCGAAGACAGGTGGATACGCTCCTTCCTCCGCGCGGTGTGCTCACCACCATGGGAAATAAAATCAATTCTTTAATGGAGGATTATGCGCCAAGCGTGGCCAAAGGCGATGAAATTTTACTGTTCACTTCGAAAAGAAATGCACACAACGAAGGCATTAGAGTCATCAGCAATGAAGATATTTTTATTTCCGAGCATACTGAAAGCGGCTGGAGTGAGGCCAAACCTTTTGAAGCCGTCAATAGCAGGTACAACGAAGGCTCTGCAGCAATGACTAAGGATGGAAATACCATTTTCTTTTCTCGATGCGATGCGCCCGATAGTTTTGGGAATTGCGATTTGTATACTTCAGTTTTTCAGGGCGACACCATTTGGACGGAGCCCAAGAACATGGGAGAATTGATTAACTCCAAAGGTTGGGATTCGCACCCGACACTTTCTCCTACGGAAGATACACTCTATTTTTCCTCGGACCGGCAGGGTGGTTTTGGATTGGCCGATTTGTATTACACGTATAAGAATCAGCAAAACAAATGGACTCAGCCTAAGAATTTAGGGCCTATTGTAAATACGCGTCAGAACGAAGTGAGTCCTTTTTATCACCCAGAACACAACGTGCTTTATTTTAGTAGCAATGGTCACTTGTTGAATTTTGGGGATTATGACATCTACAAAACATATAAAGAAGGAATCAACTTTTCGGAACCGATCAATATTGGGCCTTTAGTGAATGGCCCAGGAACGGAATTTTACTTTACCATTGACAAAGCCTCAAGAGATATTTTTTATTCGCGTTCAGAAGAAAAGAGTATGAAAAACCTAGACCTCTTTTCTTTTCCATTACCCATGGGTGGGCAGCCTTTGGCCACCACCCGGTTTATGGGGAAAATCCAAAGCGTGACAGGGAAAATCCCCCAGAACATGGTGGTGTCGATTATTGACTTGGACGATGGCGTGGAAGTGGCTCCAAAATTCGCCAGAGAAGACGGTACTTTTGAGTTTGACCTTATCAATCAAAGGAATTATTTGGTGGTGATTCAAGGAGATGATTTCTTCAGATTGGAGAAAATGTTTTTTCTAGATGGAGATACCGAATATGAAGGCATAGTGGAACGCGTAGCCAGTAAAATTGAATTTGCCTCTTTAGAGTTTGAAAATGGTAAATCAGATATTCTCCCAGAAATGGAAAGTGATCTAAAGAAAGTGGTAGACTTTTTAATTGATCATCCTTCGTTTAAACTGAATGTGTCTGGTCATACCGACTCCAGTGGCGATCCGCTATTGAACTTGGCTTTATCTCAACAAAGGGCCCAATCGATTAAAAACTGGATTGTAGATGGCGGAGTCGATAGCAAACGCATTAATGCCGTTGGTTACGGAAGTCAAAGAATGATTGTTAAAGAAGAAAAAACGGATGAACACCGAGCGGTGAACCGCAGGGTAGAGTTTGAAATCTTTAGAGAAGCGCAGGAGGAGGGGGGAATTAGAAAGCCCTAAAAGCATTAGAATTCGCCCAGTGAGTGATCGGTTTGAAACCGATTTTATCGGCATCCTCGATGCAATCAAGGATGATGGGGTTCGCCTGCTCAATTGTGAGTAGCTTTTTATTCTGTTATTCGTTTTTCTAAGTCCATTCGCTCGTGTAAAATCCTCGTGATTTCAACATGACTTTCATTTATGGTTCTATAGAAAATGATGTGTCGATTCGTTTTCATTCCGAAGAGACTTTGAGTAATCCCCTCATAGTTTTTTCCTAAATGTGGATTCTCTGCGATTTCTTGACAGCTTGAAATTAGCATTTCGTAGTATTTGTCGGCTTGATTTTCAGACCAAACCTCAAAAGTATACTCCCAAATTTTGGACATATCCTCAACTGCTTTATTGGTCAGTTTAAATTCAGCCATTAGAGTGTTTTTTTGCTTTTAGAGATTCAAGATGTTTTTTTGGGTCAAAGTCTTGAGCAATTCCGCTATCAATTCCGTCCTGAATGGCATTTCTCAATGCAATTACTTTGTTTTCTTCATCTTCTAAAAGCCTCAACCCTGCACGTATAACCTCACTAACATTTTTAAATCGACCTTCCTTTATTCGGCTTTGTACGAATTCGTCAAAATAATTTCCGAGTGATACAGATGTATTTTTATTCATTTTGATGCTATTTGACTTAAATATACCAAAAATTGGTATAATGATCAATTTTTCAAATCACCAAACGACTAGTTATGATTAGAAGGGCTTAGCAAGCCCTATAAACGCTAGAATTCACACCTTTTCTCTTTTGAAAACCACCAAAAACTTACTAGTTCTTCCCCAGTGAATCCAGCTTCCTCCATTCACAGGTTCCATTTTCACTAAGTCCCACCCTTCATCGCCCCAACCTTTGAACTTTTCTTCCAATTCAACTTGAAAGGAATTCTTTCTTAAGTGAAACGCACTTATGGTCAATAATTTGTATTCGTATTTTTTCATCTTCTTTCTATTTAAAAACTGCTTTGAATGTTATCAACATTGGTCAAGCTCTTTATGGATGTAATCACATTTCATCTTTTGAATAATTTCTAGTTGCGCCAATGAATTTCAATGCTATATATCAATCTTAAATGTGACATATTGATGTGAATATATTCATTTTCATAATATTTACATATAGGATGTTACTTATAAATGTCATTATTTTATCAATTATCATTTGAATTATCTAAATATGATCTTACTCGCTTCGGAAACGGTTTTTTACCCTAGGGCTAGAAACAAAAAAAGGCACCCTTGTGAGGTGCCTTCATTCATTAAAATTTTTGGCTCAGTTTAAATTCCGAAGAGCTTCAGAATATCGTTTCCGAATACAAATACCATCAGTAAAAGGAGAATAATCATTCCTACTTTTTGAGCGTTTTCAAGGAATCTGTCTGAAGGCGCTTTGCCCGATACCATTTCGAAAAGTAAGAACATCACATGTCCACCGTCCAATGCCGGAATTGGCAATAAGTTCATAAAGGCCAAAACCATAGAAATAAAGCCTGTGATTCCCCAGAATGCATTCCAGTCCCAAGTTTTAGGGAACATGTTGACGATACCGATTGGTCCACTCATATTTCTGGCAGACATTTCGCCATTGAATTTGAACATTTTGCCCATGGCCTTGGCGTTAAGAATTACTGCGCCAAATGCTTTTGAGGTGCCTCTTGGAATGGCTTCTGCTAAAGTGTATTCGTCTACTTCGTAAACGGGAGCCAAAGCAATACCTATTTGAGTCTCCTCATTTACATCAAGGTTTATGGTCATTTCCTGACCATTTCTGTCGATTAAAAAAGCCACATTTTGACCCGCATAGTTTTCCATCTCAGATCTCAGTTGATCGAAATACTGAACATCAACACCATTGGCTTTTAAAATTTTATCACCTTTCTGTAATGGGATATTGAATCCTTCTTGCAAGTCTGCTACTGCTGATGGCATTCTCGGTTCTAAGAATTTATCGTGAAAGTCTTCATCACTCAAGTTGTCCAAAAAGCCTTTCGGAATTGGAAGGTCAAGTTGCTGCCCGTTACGTTCAACGGTCCAGTAACCATCTGTGGTGAGTAAAGTTTCTCCGCTGGTGATGTCACTAAAGCGGTTATAATCGGCACCGTTGACCATGATTACCTTGTCGCCAGTTTGGAAACCAACTTCTTGAGCAATTTCGCCAGCAACTACACCGTATTCTTTTGAGAATTTACTTGGAATGAAGGTTTCGCCTTGGTTGTAAGTAAGGATTACAAAGGCAATAATACCGGCAATAACGTTCACGATAACACCACCCAACATAACGATTAAACGCTGCCAAGCAGGCTTAGAACGAAATTCCCAGGGCTGAGGCTCTTGTTTCATTTGCTCCTTATCCATGGATTCATCGATCATCCCAGATATTTTGACAAAGCCTCCAAGAGGAATAGCACCTAAACCGTATTCTGTATCTCCTTTTTTGAAACTGAATATTGTTGGAGGAAAGCCAATGAAGAATTTCTCTACTTTCATTCCAAAGAAACGAGCGGCAAGCATATGGCCTGCTTCGTGAATTCCTACCAGAATTGATAGGGCCAGCAACAGCTGAGCAATCTGTACTATAGTTTCCATTAATTAAATTATGTGTTCAAATGCTATTTTTCTCGTCTCCTCGTCTGTCAAGACATAGTCCTCATACGTTGGCTTTTTAACAAAAGATACCTTTTGCATACAAGCTTCAACAACATCGGACATTCCTAGGAAGCTGATTTCATCTTTAAGGAATTTTTCTACCGCCACTTCATTGGCAGCATTTAATATACAAGACATGTTACCGCCTTGTTTAAGGGCCTCAAATGCGAGGGCCAAGTTACGGAAAGTCTTTGTATCGGCCTGCTCAAAAGTAAGCGCAGGATAATTCAAGAAATCGAATCTTGGGAAGTCTGTTTTGATTCTTTCTGGGTAGGTCATGGCAAACTGAATGGGCAGCTTCATGTCTGGCAAACCCATTTGTGCCTTCATGCT
>CAXBPM010000204.1:0-6327 GCA_963977345.1 uncultured Roseivirga sp. | reverse complement strand
AGCGATTGCTTTGGTGAAAGTTTAGACATGGAAGTGATGGACATGGTATATCCAGAACCTGATGCTCAGGTGTATATTCCAATAAACCTAGAAGGCGAGAGGGAACAAGTAGTGTTTGAAGTGGCCCATCGAAAACCCAATAGCGAGTTGCACTGGCATTTGGACAATGCCTATTTAGGTACCACTCGCGGTAACCATGTTCTAGGGTTGACTCCTCCAGCTGGAGAGCATACCATTACCGTAGTTGACGAAGAAGGGCATCGGCTTTCTCGTAATTTTAAAGTGCTGGAAAAGGTGGGGGAGTGAAAAAAGGCTTCACTCGTTAAAGTGAAGCCTCAGTAATTTATATTTCTTCTTTCAGCCTGTCTTTAAACATGCTTCGTAGTTTCTGAACTTTCGGGTCTATGATTGCCCTACAATAAGGCTGCTCCCTGTTTTCATTGTAATAGTTTTGATGGTCTCCTTCGGCTGGGTAATAGGCGCCAAGTGGACTAATTTCCGTTATCACAGGGTCGTCAAAGTAATCCTTCATTTCTGCTTTTACAGTCTCTGCTATTTGCTTTTCTTCTTCATCTTGAAAATACACCACCGACCGGTATTGTGTTCCTTGGTCATAACCTTGTCTGTTTAAAGTGGTAGGGTCATGGGTAGAAAAGAAGATGCGGAGTAAGTCGGCATAGGGTAGAACCTCTGGGTTGTAAGTGATCTTAATCACTTCCGCATGGCCAGTTCTTCCCGTTCCAATTTCTCTATAGGTTGGATTTTTAATGGTTCCGCCTGAATAGCCCGACTCTACCTTTTCTACTCCCTTTATGCGTTGAAAAACAGCTTCGGTACACCAGAAACAACCACCACCTAAAATAGCCGTGGCTTCGGTTTTGTCTTCTTCAATCAATTTCATTGAAGCTGAATTAATGCAGTAGCGTAATCCGCTTGGCTCAGGGCCATCAGGAAAAACATGACCTTGATGTGCATCGCAAGTATTGCACATCACTTCTACGCGCACCATGCCAAAGGCAGTGTCTTTTTCGAACTTAATGGTATTTTCTTTTACGGCCTGCGTGAAACTTGGCCAGCCAGAACCTGATTCAAATTTTAATCTTGAATCGAATAGGGGAGTGCCGCAGCAAACACAGCCATAAAGTCCGGGTTCGTGGCGTTCGCAGAATTCACCTGCTCCAGCCCTTTCGGTACCCTTTAATCTGGCAATTTGAAATTGTAATGGAGTTAAAATGGCCTTCCATTCTTCCTCTGTTTTTTCCACCCTTCTGTCGGGTGCTGGGCTGCCGTTGTTGGCAAATTTGATTACGTCAATCCAAGTAAGCATATATTCCTTTCTGATTTCGGGAGTAGAACACAAATGTCTACTTCGAGGTTTCAATATACTTCATAAGTTCTGCTTTTAGCACTTTGCTCTGGCTTGGTCTAGGTGCATTGTTGTTCACAAGCTGACCTTTGGTGTTATATATCATGTAGCGAGGAATTGAAGGGATATTAAGCTCTTGCATTTTGGTGGTATAGCCTGCGTTGTCTATTCTGAAGTGTAAACCTTCATTTAATTCAAGTCTTTCCATGGCATTTTGCCAAGGTCGTTCGGTTCTATCACTTGAAAGGTAGACGTAAACAATGTTCTCATTTGCTAAATCTTTTTGCAATTGCTTTGAACTTGGCATTTCGTTAATGCATGGCCCACACCAGCTTGCCCAGTAATCTATATAGAGCACTTTGCCCTTGTGTGATGCAATCAAAGCTTCTAGGGAAGTTACTTCTCCTGCTTTGTCTACTAGTTCAAGGTCGTCATCTATGGTGAATTTGATATTGAACTTCTCTACCAGAAAATCAATCATTGCTGAATCTTGATAATCATTTTTGAATTTGTTCAGGTATTCCCAACGCTTTTCAATCGGGAAGTAGCCGGCATCTTGAAACAGTTTTTCAATGTAAGCGAATTGGAGTTTTTTCTTCTCGATATCTGTCAGTTGGGGAGATACTTGTACCGAATCATAGGCCTGAGGGTAATTTGTAATTCGACCGCCTGCTGTTTCTGTTTTGTATTCGTATTGACTCACTTTTGAGCTGAATTCTATTGAAGTTGAATAATGAAAAAAGGAAGCGTAGGCTGAGTTGTATAATAATGAATCGCCTCTCTTAGTGCTGATGTCAGGAAATCTGCTTTCAAAATCTTGAGTGGCTGCTTTTAGAGAAGTGAATTTTGAGTTTTCCTCTCCTTTCTTATTCAATGGTGATGCTTGAAGGTACAAAAGTTGGAAGTAGATATTTTGAAGTCTGTATTGAAATTGCTCATTGCTGATTTTTTCTTCTGCCTTAAGTGCTTCCAGTATTGTATACTCTCTTTCTATCTCTGTAGGAATGTTCTTTAGAGACTTTATGTCTATATTTTTAATAAAGGACATATATTCCTCTTTCTCCAGATCTCTTGCTCTATAGTAGAGAAGGGCTGGCATTTCTGTAATGTGCATTGCAGTATATTCATCGAGAGCAATACTATCTCGTTCAACCAAGCTAAAATTAGTTACAGTATAATCTTCTTGTCGATTTAGGATTTTGGCAATCGGCTTAATGCCTGAATAATTAAAGACTACGGAATCTCCATTTTGAAATAGGTATTTCAATTCGTCAACACCCTTGTACATCAATCTTATTTCAACCAAGTCGCGTTTACTTTTAACAATCACCGTGTCTGACTCTGCTCCAATGTTCAGATGCAGTAGCTGTTCAATCATATTGTCATCTAAGAATTGAATTTCGTCACCGTTAGGGTTCCTTTCTTGTGATCTACCACCGCCATCTGGTATCAAATAATAACCATTTTGAACAGGCTTATTGAAGATAAGGACTATTTGATTGGTCGGTATCTGCTCTGGTTCCTGAGGATTGTTTGTGGGAGAACAACCGAAAAACACAAATAGCGCAGAGAGTAGTATAAGTTGTTTCATACTACAATATATGTAATATATTATATTGCTGAACGCAAGTATGATTATAAATAGATTATATTATTCTGTTTAATTGTTAGTGGAGATGGAGAACAGTTTGGGGATAGTGGGTGTAAAGTTGAATATTGGGCTCCGGTTTGGAGTAACGGGTTCTTCAATTGCTTCGAGAATAATTGTTTTATTCAGCCCCATCCATTGTTTAAATTCTTTCGTTTCTGTTTCGTGTGTAGAAAGGTATTTTAAGAATGGATCCAACACAAACTGGTGGTTGGTAATTCCTGCTCCAGCCTTTACAGCATCTAGTGAATTACAGGCTTGCTCATATTGCTTTTCAACGGGCACCATCATTACGGGCTTACCCAAGTACATGGCCTCGCAAATGGATTCAAAACCTGCGGTAGAAACATAGCCAATACAGTCTTTCATGTAGCTCAAGAATTTCTGGTCATTGATGTGATGGAAAGTGATGTTCTTCCAAGGTGTCCATTCATCCTCTTGCTCTAAATTATCCCAGAAACAGTGCAATCGTATTTTTTTGTTGTGCTTGTGCCATTCCATTAAGTCATAGGCATAGCCGGGGTTTACTACGTAAGCCAAAATGTAATCTCCCTTGCTCGGGACCAAGTTGAATATTTCTTCCCTCAGCAGTGGAGGAGCAATGGTTAGGGTTTCTGAATCAGGTTTAATGTCACGAAATGACAATGCTATTTTCATATCGGCATTTAACGATGTTAATTTGTTTGTAAGCTGGAAGCATCGTTTTTGCAAAGGGTAACCTTCGGCAAAAGGAAACGAACTGTCCTCGGCTAAATACTGGTGGCCAATACAGATTCTTTTCACTTTGGGTTTATAGATTCCAAAGTACATGCCTGCCAATATATCATAGAAATTAATGATTACATCAGGTTGCTCATTTTTTACAACCCTCTTGATCTTCCTTAGTTGACCGATGAACTGCGGAATGTTTAGGCCATTGACTACCCCAGTTTTCCACAGATTGATGGACTTCTTTCCTTTATCATAAAAGAAGTTTGGACTAACAACCGTATGGACTTTTGCATTGGATTTCTGCTTAAAATAGGCCGGTACTTCACGTCTTTTATTGGTGCCTATGATCATGGAAGTTACTTCATGGCCAGCCTCTGTCAATATTTGCGATAAAGCCAGAGCTTGTGTCATATGGCCTCGGCCTTCACCTTGTATTATAAAGAGTGCTCTCATTTAACCAATTTCAGTTTTGGACTTAGCTCTACTGGCCCAAATGGGCCGCTTATTTCTATTGGCTTACTTTTTACTGTTTTAAATTCTTCCTGTTTCTTTTCTGCCTTTTGAGTTTCAGAATAGTAAACTAGGCTCCATTCTCCATTAAAATCTTCGATCAGGGCGGTGAGGGATTCTACCCAATCTCCAGAATTGAGGTAAGTGATGCCGTCAATTTCCTTTATGGCTGGTTGGTGAATATGGCCGCAAATAATGCCGTCACACTCTCGGTATTTGGCCATCGCGGAAAGCTGTTCTTCGTAATCATCAATGTATTTAATGGCTTGTTTTACTTTGCCTTTTACCGCCTGAGAAAGAGAGAAGTAAGGAAGCCCTTTTTTCATTCTCCGATAATTATATTGGCGATTGAGCCACAGAAGAAAGGTGTAGCCCACATCGCCAAGTTTGGCAATCCATTTAAACTGGCGCGTTACAGAATCGAAGATATCTCCGTGAACGATAAGGAATTTCTTTCCAAAGGACTCATAAATCATTTCCCTCTTAATGGTCAAATTGCCCATCGTGAAAGGAAGAATTTGATCTAGGAAATCATCATGGTTGCCACGAAGGTAGGTCACTTTAGTGCCTTCGTTTTCAATCATTTTTAGAATTCGGGTAAAAAAGCGGGTGTGCTTTCTCTTCCATTGACCTGACTTTTTGAGTTGCCAGCCGTCAATAATGTCTCCGTTGAGTATCAAGTTTTCACAATGATACTGTTTTAGGAATCTGACGAGTTCTTTAGACTTTGAGCCTTTGGTGCCTAGATGAACATCAGAAATAACAATAGTTTTGCAGTTATTCTTCACGGTTAAAGGGGTATGACTCAATTAACAAATTGAGTTTGACTCCATCGTCACCGTGGTTTTATTTAATTAATATTTAAAGGAGGGATGATAAGGTTTTTGGTAATACAGGCTTAATCTTGCTGTAGATTAAGCTTGGTTTATCTTTTTGGTAATGTAGTCCACTGCCTGTCCTACTGTTTGTAGTTGCTCGGCATCGCTATCTGGAATTCTAATTTCAAAAGTCTGTTCAAATTCCATTACGATTTCTGCGTAGTCTAAAGAGTCTATCCCTAGGTCTTTGATGAAGTTGGCGTCAATTGTAGCCTCAGTGGATGCAATGCCTATTTTGTCAACTAGAATCTTTGTGATTTTATCTTGAATCTCACTCATTGGTTGGTCTCTAAAGGAATATTTTCGGAAGATAGTCGATTTAGCTAAAATTTAAAACCTAAGGGTGAATTCAGTGCCTTCATTCATTACAGATTTTACTGTAATACCGCCTCCGTGTTTTCTCATAATTTGTTTTGATAAACTTAAGCCAATTCCTGACCCTTGCTTTTTGGTGGTAAAGAAAGGGATGAAAATCTTGCTTAAAGCTTCCTCATCAATACCGCAACCGTTGTCTCTTATTACAATTGTAGGTCTATTGTATTCATTAACAAAGGCGCGAACGATAATGTGTTTCTCTTCTGTAGTTTCCTCCAGTGCATGTACCGCATTCTGGAGAATGTTAATCAATACCTGATCGATTAATTCTTTGTCTATGCTGATCGCTAAGTTGATAGGTTCAATGCTGCAACTAATTTTGATGCCTTTAGCAGCTAACTCATAATTGAATAAGACTCGAATATGCTCTAATACCTCAGCTACACTTTCTGTTGCTACTTTTGGCTGAGGAATTTTGGTTAAATTTCTAAAATCAGAAACAAAGCGAATCAGGCCTTGGCTTCTTCTTTCTATGGTTTGAACTGCTAAATAAATGTCTTCCAGCTCCTCTTTTTCAATAGGGACATCATCTTCAATGTTATCTACCAAGTTATCCTTTACCGTAGCGGCCAAAGAGGAGAGCGGAGTTACGGAGTTCATGATTTCATGTGTTAACACACGAATCAGATTTTGCCAAGCATCCATTTCCTTTTCTTCTAGCTCGGATTGAATGTTTTGAACCGAAACGAGTTTAAATTCCTCACCTCTAAGTACGAGTTCTATAACATAAATAGAAAGCTGGATATGTGTTCCGTCTTGCGTAAATTCAATAAGATCACTTCCCCCGGTTTTAAGTTTAACCAAGGATTCAACCAGCTTTGGACTCACCTTACTAAGTT
>CAXBPM010000203.1:0-6384 GCA_963977345.1 uncultured Roseivirga sp. | reverse complement strand
GTATAGAATACTCAAGCTCCAGAGGAGCGACACCTTCATAAAACTCTCCCTCTTCGCATTTAATTCTCCCTTGATTAGGCAAAAACACATCGTTACCCATTTCTTTGGTTACTTTTGCGCCACTAAGAATTCCATTCAAGAATGAACTACCTTTCGTTAGAAAATATTACCAAGACATTTGGTGACAGAAAAATACTTGACGCCATTTCCATTGGTGTCGATCAAGGCCAGAAGATTGCCCTCGTAGGCGTAAACGGCTCAGGAAAATCTACCCTGCTTAAAATTATCACTGGTGTTGAAAAACAAGATGCCGGAGATGTGGTCTTCCGAAACGACATTGTGGTGCGCTCATTGGTGCAAAATCCAAAATTCGAAACCAGTCAAACCGTACTCGATGCAGTATTTGATAGCGATGACGAAGCCCTAAGGCTTTTGAATCGATACCAAAAAGTAATGCTAAAAGCCGAACGTGGTGACTACGATGACAAAGAGATGCAAACCGTTATCGAACGAATTGACGCATTGAATGCTTGGGATCAAGAAAGTCAGGTAAAGCAGATTTTAGGTAAGCTTGGCTTGAAAGATTTGGAAGCCGATGTAAGTAAACTTTCAGGTGGTCAGCAGAAAAGAGTGGCCATGGCGCAAGTGCTTATTCAAAGACCAGACCTACTGATTTTGGATGAGCCCACCAACCACTTGGACATTGACAGCATTGAATGGTTAGAAGGTTATTTGAGTCAAGCCAATATGGCCTTGATTCTGGTAACTCACGACAGGTATTTCTTAGAGAAAGTGACGAATGAAATCGCTGAACTAGAGCAGGGAAAACTTTATCGCTATAAAGGTGATTACGGCCATTTCTTAGAAAAGAAAGCTGAACGCCATGAATCTGAAGCTTCTTCGGTAGAGAAAGCTCAAAACCTTTACAGAAAAGAACTGGACTGGATTAGAAGGCAACCAAAGGCCCGAGGCACAAAAGCCAAGTACAGAGTAGATGCTTTTGAAGAAACCAAATCAAAGGCCTTCTCTGGTGCAAAAACCACAGGCATGGAATTGGGTGCCACGGCTTCACGCCAGGGTAAAAAAGTTCTAGAAATTGAAAAAATTAGCCATGGTTTTGGCGACAAAAAATTGATCGATAATTTCTCCTACGTTTTCCCAAGAAAGGATCGTGTAGGAATTGTTGGCGCAAACGGAAGTGGGAAAACAACTTTCCTTCGTTTACTCGTTGGCGATTTAGAAGCCAATGAAGGGTCGATTGATTTAGGCCAAACCACTAAAATAGGCTATTACCGTCAGCAAGAGCTAAGATTCAACGATGCCCAAACCGTCATTGAGTTCGCAAAAGAAATTGCCGAGTTTGTAGAGTATGGTAAAGGACAAAGTATTCCGGTTTCTCAATTCTTGACCCGCTTCCTCTTCCCACCAGAAGTGCAATACAAACCCATTGGTAAATTGAGTGGTGGGGAAAAACGTAGGCTTCAGTTGCTTAAAATCTTGATCAAAAGCCCGAATTTCTTGATTCTCGATGAACCGACCAACGACCTTGATTTGATTACATTAAACACCCTCGAGAATTTTCTTGAAAATTTCGAAGGCTGCTTGGTGCTTGTATCTCACGACAGGTACTTTGTTGATAAATTAGTAGATCACCTTTTCGTTTTTGATGGCCAAGGCGACATCCGAGATTATAACGGTAATTATACCGATTGGCGTTTGGAAGAAGTAGCAGCTAAAGAAGCCCCGAAACCTAAAGTCGTTGAGAAGCCCATTGCTCCAGCCCCTAAAAAAGAACAGCGAAAAATATCGTACAAAGAAAAACTAGAATTCGATACGATAGAAAAAGAAATGGCCAAGTTGGAAGAGCAAAAAACAGTGCTCAATAACAAAATAACGGGGGGTTCTTCTAATCATGAGGAATTAACTGACTGGGCAACGGAACTAGAAAGGATAAATAACGATTTAGAGGAGAAGGAAATGCGCTGGCTTGAGCTTTCCGAATACATGTAATCTAATTTATGGCTGAACTAATCCTTAATTCAGATAATCTAACGGTAGACTGCGAACAAGGCGAAACCATTTTGGACGCCTCGCTCAAAATGGGCATCAATCATGCACACGCCTGTGGAGGGCAAGCTAAATGCTCTACCTGCCGAGTTTATATCGATGAAGGTTTAGAGAACTTAAGCCCTAGAAACCAAAAGGAACAGGAATTAGCAGACGCACTCAAATTCGGCCCGAAAATTAGGCTGGCCTGCCAAACTACGGTTTGCGGACCAGTAAAAGCACGTAGGCTAGTGCTCGATGACATCGATAAAAACATTATTCTAGGTTCAGAGCATTCGAGCGCACCTCGAAGCATGGGGGAAGTACTTAATGCCTCAGTACTCTTTGTAGACATTGCAGACTATACTGCTTTTAGTGAACGAACGCCTGCTTATGATGTCCTTCACGTGTTAAACCGCTACTTCTACATTGCTGGTAATATTATTAAAAAATACAACGGCAGAATTGTGGACTACTATGGCGATGGCTTCTTGGCTATTTTTGGTTTAGACCACCAGCCCAATCATACTAAAAATGTAATTAGCGCGGGTTTTGAGCTACAAAAAGCCATTAAAAAATTCGATACTGAAGTACATGATTTAGTCAATTCTTCATTCAAAATCCGCTTAGGAGCGCATACTGGCAAAGTAATTTGGGGCACGATTGGCATAGAGGGAATGCAAAAAGAGGCAGCCATTGGCGACACCGTAAATTTTGCTTCGCGCATTGAACAAGCCAACAAAACACTAAATACTGATTTTCTGATTTCTGAAGCGCTCTTCAAAAAATTTGAGACTTGCTGCGTGGTAAACGCAGAGTACGAAATAGAAGTAAAGGGTAAGAAGGGAAGTCATAAAGTCTATTCCTTAGAGTATGTAAACCCAACAGTACTGGTGTAGTTTGTAATTACAATAAGTTTGTATTTTTGAATATGAGCACAACAGCATGGATTCTTATTTGCGTTCTGATTATGGTGTCCTACACCATAAGTTTTCTTCAGTTTTTAAAACAGCGATCGGCTCGTAAGAGCAATCAATCCAGAATATTTCAACTCCCATTATTCACTGCTTTTTTAATAGGCCCACTCCTATTCTTTATCATAAACAGAAACCAACGTAAAGATAGAAGACGCTTTATGAAGGATATGGATCGGTATTCTTAGCGTTTTGCTGTTTGGGACTTTACGCCATCCGAAGTAATTAATTCTTTACCCAAAATCATTCACTTTTTAACTTTCTTTCCTCAAATACGTGAGGACAAATAGGTTTAACAAGATTCAATAGACTTGAACTCTTTAGGGCTCAAATCTATTACTCTCCTATGGATAAAGAATTTATCAAGAAGCTATATGTGCGCCAACAAGCTTGTATTAGCTGCCCTTCACCAGAAACCATAGCACAATGGTTTAGTGAATTACTGGCTGTACTTTTTCCTGATTTTTCAAAGCAGAATTTCAGTTCTGAGAGAGAGTTTGAATTGCACATAGAAAAGCTAAAGCTCCAATTGGATCAGATTCTTTCCAAAAATCCGCTAAAATCAGAACAAGACCCAACAGAACTGACTCAGTTAATTTTCGATAGATTGCCTGAGGTTTACAACTGGTTAGAAGAAGATATTACGGCCATATTTGAGGGTGACCCAGCCGCAAAGAGCCGAATCGAGGTAATAAGGACTTATCCTGGTTTTTTTGCCATAGCAGCACACCGTGTGGCCAATTTACTATTTGAATATGAGGTTGGGCTCATCCCTAGAATCATTTCCGAATATGCGCATAGTAAAACTGGAATCGATATTCACCCTGGAGCTACTATTGGCCATTCATTTTGCATTGACCACGGAACGGGCGTGGTAATTGGTGAAACTACCATAATCGGTGATCACGTAAAAATCTATCAAGGAGTAACGCTTGGAGCACTCAGTGTAGAAAAAAGTGATGCCAAGGTAAAACGTCACCCGACCATTGGCGACCAAGTAGTTATATACGCTGGAGCTACCATATTAGGAGGAAATACAGTGATTGGAAATAACTCCGTAATTGGTGGGAATGTATGGTTGACTAGAAGTGTACCAGCGTTTTCAAAAATATATTACAAGGCTCAAATGAGTAACAACGAAGAAAAAGAAACCATCATTTTCAAAGGGCAAAGCACATGAAAATCGAAGAATTAATTGGCAACACTCCTTTGGTAGAATACCAACACATTAATACAAATCCAAGGGTTAAAATTTACGGAAAACTGGAGGGCAATAATCCAGGAGGAAGTGTAAAAGACAGAGCTGCATTTGGAATGATCAAAGGCGCTATGGAACGTGGAGATATTAAAAAAGGTGATAAACTAGTAGAAGCTACCAGCGGGAATACAGGAATAGCCTTGGCGATGATTGCCAGCATAATGGGTGTTGAAATGACGTTAATTATGCCTGACAATTCTACCCGAGAACGGGTATTAAGTATGGAGGCCTATGGCGCGAAAGTGATCCTTACTCCTGCTAAAAAAACAATAGAATACTCTCGTACTTTAGCTGAAGAAATGGCAAAAAACGAAGGCTACTTTATGCTGAACCAATTCGCCAATGCCGATAATTATGGTGAGCATTATAAAACTACGGGGCCTGAAATTTGGAATGATACTGCCGGTAAAGTAACCCACTTTGTTTCAGCCATGGGAACTACCGGAACTATTATGGGCGTTTCTCGCTATCTGAAAGAACAAAACGCCAAGATCCAAATTGTAGGCACACAACCAACAGACGGTTCTAGCATTCCTGGGATTCGCAGGTGGTCTCCAGAGTTTCTTCCTGAAATTTTTGAACCACATAGAGTAGACCGTGTAATTGACGTAAGTCAAGAAGACGCTACAAATATGACACGAAGACTGGCAAAAGAAGAAGGAGTTTTAGCGGGCATGAGCAGTGGTGGCGCATTATATGCTGCACTTAAAATTGCTACGGAAATAGAAGAAGGCATTATAGTTCACATTGTTTGCGACCGTGGTGATCGATATTTGAGTAGTGATTTATTTGGATAAAGACGATGACCCTAAGACCATCCCAAACCACTAACAGTAACTGAATAGCAACCTTTATTCATTGTATTTCTATATAATCATTGACTGAGCAATGATTTTTGAGCAACTTTAGTTTTTAGAAATCCTAATCTTCAATTGACATCATAAGAAATGAAAAAGGCCTTTGCTATTCTTCTATTCATTGGACTCCCAACTGCACTGAATGCTCAAGCCATTAAGTTTGGCTTCTTCGAAATGAACGGTGTGTTGAAGTCTAAGATGACGCTCGATGAGATCAAATCATCAGGAGTACCCATTGACAGTATCATCCCGGTTCCAGAAATAATGGATATGTCGCAAGCTGACTCACTGGTATATATAGGTGGCACTTATTATCAATATTAGGTGGCACTTATTATCAATATTATGCAAGCACAAATATTTGCGATTTGAGCGTGATCAGGTTAGATACGCGTATTAAAACTGTAGTGTTTGGCGATATGAAGTTTACAGAAGAAACTACCATTGAAGATGCCAAAGCATACTTTCCAGAGGATTGCACCTCTACTGAACCAATCCGAATCTACAATGACCCAACTTCATATACTTTTTGCGACATCCCCTTTGCCGATAACAGAGGAAACATACTTGAGAATTCATTGCTCCTTTTCTTTTCTGAGGGGAAACTTAAGCGTATTGATTTTTGGGAACCTAGTTAAACATCTGTTGTAGAAATTTAAAATGCTAAGACCAGCACAAACAGCCGACATCCCTGAAATCCAAAGGCTCTTTAAAAGCATCATTAAATAAAACTCTATTAATGATTACTCTCCAGAGCAAATTAGAGCTTGGTTTGCCTCCGCTCAAAATGATCAAACAGAATTATCAAGAACGATGAGCCCACTAGAAAACTTACAAAAACTCAACCTTAGGCTTCCAGAGGTTTCTACTCCTGGTGGCAACTATGTGTCGGTTAATATCCGAGCAAACATTGCCTATGTGGCCATACAGTTTCCAATTCTGAATGAAGAATTTTTGTATCAAGGACGATTAGGAGATGAGCTCAGTACAGAAGATGGCTACCATGCTATGGAGCTATGTACCCTGAATGTCTTAGCTCAAATCAATAACAAAGTTGGTTTCGATAGGTTGGTGGGTTTAAACCATATAGACATCTACTTTCAAGCAGGACATAATTGGGACGAATCACCCAAGGTTGCGAATGGAGCTTCTGATCTATTTGTCAAAATTTTGGAAGAAAAAGGCACCCACAGCCGAGCAATTTTTGGCGCTCAATCTCTTCCTAGAAACTTCAGTGTGGGCTTAACAG
>CAXBPM010000202.1:0-6397 GCA_963977345.1 uncultured Roseivirga sp. | reverse complement strand
ATTTCATAAGTTCCTTTATCAGTGCTTGTTTCAATCTTGTAATCTATGCCTTCGATTTTTGTGGTTATTGTTGAGGTTTGAGCAAAAAGAGGAGCGGAAAAAACTAGAAAGAATAAGCATGCTAAAAAGTGCCTGGCACCTAATGCAAACAATTGGTTTAGAGTGGTTTTCATGTCATTTTGATTGGTTCTATGAAAATGTAGAAATAAAATTTCATATGAAAAATAAAATGATATGTTAGTTTAGTCACACTTGATTAGTTAGAGCACTTTATATCATTGCATCATGCTTATTTATGTCTTTAGGAAAGTGCCGTTTGGCTCATTATTTTATGTGGATGTCATTGCTTCGCTGGTTTCTGGTCTTTTGTGTTTTGGTTCAGCCCAAAACCTCCCTAAATGCATTCTTCTCAAATAATATTTCTTAGAAAGAACATCAATCTATAAGCGCATATCTTACTTACTGTTATAATTTTTGACTATTATTCAACTCTGATTTGAGTAGCGTTTTATTTTTTGACCTAAGGCCAAATATTAACCAATGAGTGAGAATAAATTGAAGATTCGTAAATCCTTGAACAAGGCTTTCTTAAAGGTTAAGCCTAACAGAACCGACATAGAGGAGTTTAAGAAGAACCTTACTCAACTCATAGATCGAACCAATGACACCGAATCGGAGGAGTTTCATAAAAACTTGGTTTCCGACTTTTTAAAGAAGACTTATTATGAACCTGACTATTTCATCAACACAAAGGGCCGAAACGATTTGGTGATTCATACGGGTAAAACTGCGAAAACTGCCGTAGGGGTAATTATAGAAGCTAAAAAACCGACCAACAAAGCTGAAATGCTCACCAGCGAAAAGCTGAACACTAAGGCTTTTCAAGAATTGGTTTTATACTTCTTGCGTGAAAGGATCACCCACAAAAATCTAGAGATTAAGCACCTGATCGCTTCCAATATCAATGAATGGTTTGTTTTCGATGCCAATATCTTCGAGAAGAAATTTGCCCAAAACAAAAAGTTGGTGAAGCAATTCGAAGACTTTGAAGAGGGGAGACTGGCGGGCAAAACCACCGATTTCTTTTATAAAGAGATAGCTAAACCATTCATTGAGTCTATTAAGGAAGAAATAGAGTTTACCTACTTTGATTTAAGGGACTATGAAAAGCCTTTAAGAAATGAGGACAAGAAGGACGATACCAAGCTAATAGCCTTGTTTAAAGTGCTCTCTCCTGAGCATTTGTTGAAACTGCCTTTTGTGAACGACAGCAATTCGCTCGATAAAAAATTCTATTCCGAACTGCTCCATATTATTGGGCTTACCGAAACCAAAGAGGGCGGCAAAAAAGTAATTGAACGAAAGAAAAAAGGCGAACGTAACCAAGGCGCATTATTAGAGAATGCCATTGACCAACTGGACACCTTGGACAAGGTAAACCGTTTGCCCAAACCCAGCCAATATGGTGAAACCGCAGACGAAAGGTTGTTTAATGTAGGCCTTGAGCTTTCAATTACTTGGGTGAATAGAATTCTCTTTTTAAAGCTTTTGGAGGCGCAACTCATTGCATACCATAAGGGAGATACCAATTACGCTTTTCTCAACTTCAAAAAGATCAGTGACTATGATAAACTCAATGAGTTATTTTTTGGAGTATTAGCCAAGAGAGCTAATGAGCGTAAAGCGGATTCTATAAGAGATTTCCCACATGTACCATATCTTAATTCGTCACTTTTTGAGCTTAATGAAATGGAGCATACTACCATTTCTATAAATGCTTTAATGAATCAAGAAGTGCTTCCCATTCTTTCCAATACGGTTTTAAAAGATGCCAATGGTAAAAAGCGAACGGGAGAAATTAATGCACTCGAATATTTCTTCGAATTCTTAGACGCATATGATTTTAGTAGTGAAGGAGGAGAGGACATTCAAGAAGATAATAAGGCCTTAATTAATGCCTCTGTCTTAGGGCTTATTTTTGAAAAGATTAACGGCTATAAAGACGGCTCTTTCTTTACGCCCGGTTTTATTACCATGTACATGTGCCGCGAAACCATTAGGCGCTCTGTGGTACAGAAATTTAATGAAGCCAAAGGCTGGAACTGCACCGATTTAGACCAACTCTATGATAAGATTGAAGATACTAAAGAAGCCAATGAGATTGTAAACAGCCTTAAAATCTGTGATCCTGCGGTGGGTTCTGGTCACTTTTTGGTATCGGCACTCAATGAAATGATAGCCATTAAAAACGACCTTAAAATATTACAAGATAGAGAAGGGAGGAGGCTAAAGGAATATCATTTTGAAGTAGTAAATGATGAGCTTATTGTAACGGATGAGGACGGAGAGTTCTTTGAATATTCACCTACAAATAAAGAGTCCCAAAGAATACAGGAAACGCTTTTTCACGAAAAACAGACCATTATAGAAAACTGTCTTTTTGGGGTGGATATCAACCCTAATTCGGTGAAAATTTGCCGTTTAAGGCTTTGGATTGAATTGCTTAAAAATGCTTACTACAAAGCCGAAAACGAGTTGGAAACCCTGCCGAATATTGACATCAATATTAAGTGCGGTAACTCATTAATAAGCCGCTTTGATTTAGATGCGGACATTAAAGAAGCCCTAAAGAAAAGTAAGTGGAGTATTGATAGTTATAAGTTAGCGGTAAACAGTTACCGCAACGCTCAGAGCAAGGAAGAAAAGTACGAAATGGAGCGTTTGATTAACGACATTAAAAGCGATTTCCGTTCTGAGATTTCTAAGGATGACCCCAAACTAAAAAGGCTGTATAAATTGAATGGAGAGCTGGCTAACCTGACCACCCAAACCAGCCTTTTTGATATGGCTGCCAAGGAGAAAAAGGAATGGAAAAAGAAGGTAGAAAAGCTAACCACCGATACCAAGAAGCTAGAAACTGAGATAGAAGAAATTCAAAACAATAAGATTTATGAAAATGCCTTTGAATGGCGTTTTGAATTCCCAGAAGTATTAAATGAACAAGGTGACTTTATGGGCTTTGATACCGTGATTGGAAATCCGCCTTATATTTCACTTTCTAATATTAAGGAGTATCAAACTTATTTGGAAAACTCTAATTACACCACCTATTCTAAAGGAGCGGATATATATTGTTTATTCTATGAGCAAGGCGGACAAATTTTAAAACAAAACGGACTGCTGACCTACATTACTAGCAACTCTTGGTTAAGGGCAATATATGGTGATTTACTTAAGAAATATTTCATAGAAAGCATGTCTCCTGTATCATTACTGAATATTGAGGACATTCAGGTCTTTGAAGAAGCTACTGTTGAGTCGAATATTATCACACTTCAAAAGGGAAATGAAAGCGACTCCTTTCCAGTGGTGAACCTTTCATCTGATTATGCTTTTGGTAGTTCCCTTTCGGATTACTTTAATGCGAACTCTTTTACATTTAAAATACCAAATACCTCAGAATGGTTTATTGGCGATCAGAAATTAGGCGAATTAAAGTTAAAGGTTGAAGGGGTAGGGAAATTGCTCAAAAACTTTGAAATAGATATTAATAGAGGTTTTCTGACTGGATATAATGAGGCATTTATCATCAGTAAAGAAAAGAGAGATGAATTGGTATTGGCGGATGCTAAAAGTGAAGAAATTATCAAGCCCATATTAAGAGGTAGAGATTTGAGGAAGTATGGATATAATAGCTCTGATCATTGGGCAATCTGTACCTTCCCAAGCTTGAAGTTAGATATTCAAGAATACCCATCTGTTTTAGAGCATTTTGAAAATGTAGGAAAGAAGCGACTTGAGCAAAGTGGTGAGAAAGGAAGTAGAAAAAAGACCAATAACAAATGGTTTGAAACCCAGGATTCAATTTCTTATTGGGAGGATTTTTCAAAACCTAAAATCATTTGGGGCGAAATTTCTGATAAGCCCAAATTTGTTCTAGATGAAAACGGTTATTACAATGAGGCTACCACTTTTTTAATGACTGGTGAAAAGCTTAAGTTTTTGTTGGGTATCTTAAATTCAAAAGTTTCAGAATGGTATTTTAATCTAATCGGAACCACTACTGGAATGGGAACAAATCGTTGGAAGAAATACAAAATAGAATTGCTTCCAATAAAAGAACCTACTTATAGTCAAGAGCAAGAAATTGAATCTAAAGTCAACCAAATCCTTTACCTCAAAAAGTCAGATCCAAAAGCAGATACTTCGCAGTTAGAGGCTGAAATAGACCAAATGGTATATAAGTTATATGGTTTAACAGAGGAGGAGATTGCTATTGTGGAGGAGGCTGTAAAGTAAATTAGACCTGACAGGTTTCAAAAACCTGTCAGGTCTTTCAATAACAGAGAGCGAGGAAGAAGCTGTTGGGCATAAGCATAAAATTCATGCTTGTTATATTGCCTCTAGATTTTGATTTTTTTTCTGTTTGAGATGCTTGAAGAAAGAGGGAGTAAGACCCGTTATTTTTTTGAATTGGTTAGATAAATGTGCCGAACTGCTGTAGTGTATTTTATATGCGATCTCTGATAGTGACAACTCATTGTAAAGAATCAACTCCTTGACCTTTTCAATTTTGTGCATAATGATGAAATGCTGAATGGTAATGCCTTTTACCTCAGAGAATGTATTGGCGAGGTAGGTATAGTCATAACC
Organism: uncultured Roseivirga sp.; assembly: GCA_963977345.1. Taxonomy (GTDB): domain Bacteria; phylum Bacteroidota; class Bacteroidia; order Cytophagales; family Cyclobacteriaceae; genus Roseivirga. The sequence goes on along the minus strand of CAXBPM010000202.1, from coordinate 1,744 downwards.
TAGCTTTTCGCTGATGTAGTCTGAATAATTGACCTTTGGAAGCTCATCTGTGTAGTGAACCATCTCTATGATAACGTTCTTAATTTTTTCAACTAAGATGCTTCGTTTATCATCGAGTATTTCTAATCCCGACCGCAATAGATTGACCTTGAGTAATTTCCGATCTTCTGGACTAATGGCGTCAAAAAGTTCGACCATGCCCAAGTTTACAATCGATTTATCATATCCTAATTTTTCCAATTCGGCCTTTACAAGCATTTTGCAACGTAAACTGACCATGTACTTTATGTAGAGCTTCATAGGTTTAAGGGTAAACGTTTTAAATGAATTTAGAGGTCTGCATTAATCTATAGATTGATCTACTCAACCAATGGTATAAACACCTGTTTCTGTACTATAAATGCTATTCTGGTTTGTATTTCATTTCCACTATAGTCAAGCGAGTCTATGGGGAATATGATCTTTTTATCAAGGCATACTCACCATTAAAATTATTAAGGCAATAAGGAATCCAAAGGCATAAAGCATGTGATATGTGTATGTTTAAAAAGTAGGTCGAATGCAATAAAAAGAGATGTATTATGTTTATGAGCAGTTTTTAGAATTCAGTTATAAGTCTATAATTAGCTTTTTATTTTTTCAGAAACATTCAGTTTTTAGCTAAAGTGCAAGATCAGACCACTTTTCAGACCTTTTAAAATAGATTGGGCTCTGGTGAAGTGCTATTTTGTACAATAAGGGATATAAAACAATGATATATGTACAACAGACTTTTAAGTGTGTAAGATAGTGTAGTATATTTTCCTCAACATTGTAGTACAAACAGTTGAATTTCCCCAATCTCTTTCTATACGTCAATAAAAGAGGACTAAGTAAATGGAATTGTAACTGTTTAAACACTGAGATGAGAATGTATGGCTAAAATGCTCAGTGCAATAGAAAAGTAGCCAAAAATTAATCATCAGATCCAAGCGAAGTGAAAAATATATAAAATGAAAAAGGTAAGACCTTCATTGTTGTCGAGATTGTTGAATATCACCCCAATTCAGTGGTTATTAAAACAATAATTAAGAAGACTACGGGCAATGTAACCGTGTCATCTGTGGACTCTGGAGAGGTTTTGGCCGAAAAAATCTTGCCCTTCGACACCTTTATTCAAGTGATTGATGGAAAGGCAGAAATTGTAATTGAAGATCAATCGAATCTACTTTCTACGGGGGAGTCTATTATAATTCCAGCCCATTCTCGCCATACGATTAAAGCCAATGTGAGATTTAAAATCATCTCTACGGTTATTAAAAGTGGGTATGAAAATATAGAAATTTGAATTAAATAATAATCCTATCGAATAGGAGGGGTACTTGCCGCTACTCCCAGAAAAAAATCAATCGTAGAAGTGAAATAATAGCTGAAATCTATACTAATATTAGACTGTAAAAAAACAACCAACCAAAGTAATGCTTGATTGTCTAGACCACTTAAACTTTATTGTCTTACCTTTTGCCAAGCATGTGTAGTTTTGCTAAACTATTAGGCACCAGTAGCGTTCTACAATCACAATCAAATACCGACCAAGTAACTTAGAAATGCAAATAACAAGAAGTTGGAGAGAGCAAAGAGTAATGCTCAAAAATAGATTTTCTGTTCTTAGTGATTCGGACTTCGAGTTTGAGGATGGACAAAAGGAAAGCATGATGGATAAGCTTTCAGTGAAACTCAAAAAAACCAGATCAGAGCTTGAATT
>CAXBPM010000201.1:0-6403 GCA_963977345.1 uncultured Roseivirga sp. | reverse complement strand
AATAGCATTCAATTATCTTCGCCCAAAGTTTAATTGAATGAGTACCGAAGAACTAGTTTACTTTATTGATTTAGGTGGAACCCTGGTGTTTGCCATTAGTGGTTGGTTAGCAGCTTCTAAAAAGCAAATGGATCCATTTGGCGCCTCCGTAATTGCATTTATCACCGCGGTTGGTGGTGGTACTCTACGCGATTTGCTGATTGGTAGTCAGCCAGTAGGATGGATGGTAGATCAGAACTATTTGCTAATGATTGCTTTGGGGATTGGATTGGGGTATTTGTTTAAACACTATTTGGAAAAACTAAGGAAAACAATGTTCCTGTTTGACTCTATCGGGATTGGCTTGTTTACTATTTTAGGAATTGAAAAAACACTTTCCTTTGGTTTAACACCCGTAATCGCAGTAATGATGGGGACGGTATCCGCTGTTTTTGGAGGTGTTTTACGAGATACGCTGGCCAACGAAGTACCATTGATTTTTAGACAAGAAATTTATGCCACTGCCTGTTTAACAGGTGGTATTCTGTTTTTGATTTTGGGCTATTTTAACCTTAACGTGGATGTGAAAATTATTCTGACAGTGTTATATATTATCACCTTAAGAATTATTTCGGTGAAGAATAAATGGTCACTTCCTGCTATTAAATAGTTTAACAAAACGTACAATGAAAATCATTCATTCCACAAATGCACCAAAACCTCTAGGACCTTATTGTTCCGCCATTCGCACAGGTAATTTACTTTTCTGTTCTGGACAAACTGGAATTGACCCTTCCACCAATAAAGTGGATTCAACGACTGTTGAAGGGCAAACTAAACAAGTGTTAGCAAATCTTAAAGCTGTTTTAGCTTCCGAAGGACTTGGAGTGAAGGATGTAGTGAAGTGCAATATCTACCTCAGTGATATGCAGCACTTCGAAACGATGAATGCTGTGTATGGTGATTTCTTTGAAGAGCATACACCCGCAAGAACCACAGTTGCCGTAGCAGGGCTTCCCCTAAATGCGCTCGTAGAGATTGAGTGCATCGCTGAAATCAAATAGTTTTTTCTAGCCCTGTTAGGCTTTCGCTAGTTTAGGTTGCTTTTTCTTGTACAGGGCGAAAACGTTACCAACAATCAGCATTAGCATTCCAATAATGGTATACTCCGTAATGACAAAGCCTTCAAAAATCGTGGAGATAATAACGGCTACTACGGGTACCACCACTATGGTATAAGCTGCTTTTCCTGCACCAATTTTACTGATCAGTGTCAAGTACATATTGAACGCGATTATAGATCCGAAAATGACCAAGTAAATTAGGGAGAAGATATAAGGTGCTGACCAGTCGATGGTAAATGGCCTACCGAGCGATACTGCAACAATAAACATGGCTATGGCGCCATACAGCATAGCAAAAGCTGTGGATTGCATTACAGGAATTTTCAATTTTGAGTTATAGCCTGAAGTTACATTGCCAAGACTGGCGATCATCACGGAAGCGACACAAAGGATCAGCCCTGTGACAGACTCGTCCGCTGCAGTGAAAGCCATCAGTTCACGCTTAAAAATAACCATGGTACCGAGTACACCGAATAAAGCACCGATAAATACTTTGGGTATAATGGGTTGTTTCAGAAATAAGGAACCGAAAACCATATTGAAGAAGATGATGAGCGAAAATCCAACTGCTACCAGTCCGCTTGTGAGGTATTGTTCAGACTGATAAACCAACCAATAATTGAAGCCGTGAAGTAGAATACCTTGCAGTGCAATTCTTAAATGAATCTGCCATGAGAAGGATAAATCTTTTCCTCTGACTTTACAATAGCCCAAAAAGAGCAAGCCAGCCAGGGCGAACCTATAAGTCACCGACATTATTGGGTCAACACTACCGAGTTGAAAAGTGATTACATACCATGTAGAGCCCCAGATAAGCGCTGGTATAGCAAAGAGCAGAAAATTATTTGATTCCTTCATGAAATTCGAAAGCCCGAATTTAGCGAGATGGTTCAATTTTCAATTGCTGGATTACTAGTTTTTTTTCAAGTGGATGAGAGGATGGATTTTAGCTATTTCTTGTTAAAAAAAGCCTCTAAATCAGCAATACTATCGAGTTCATAAAATGAGTAATCACCAATAGTGTGTTTGTCCATTTTTTCGTGAACCCAAGTGTCGTGAAATGGGATATGAATGGCATTTCCACCAATCTCGCATATGGGAAGAATATCCGACTTCAGCGAGTTGCCAATCATAAGAAAATCAGATGGATTGATTTGATAACGGTCCAAAATACTTTGGTAAGTGGCTGCATTTTTCTCACTTACAATCTCAATGTGTTCAAAGTAATCAGCCAAACCTGATCTGGCAATTTTAGTTTCTTGATCCCATAGGTCACCCTTGGTAATCACAATAAGCTGATAATTGTTTTTGAGCCATTCTAGGTTCTCTTGAATTCCAGGGAGTACTTCAACAGGGTGGCTTAGCATTTCCTTACCCAAATTGATGACGCTTTGTATGTCGGTACCAGTTATTTTATGCTGCGTTAGCTCAATAGCAGACTCAATCATTGAAAGCATAAAACCCTTTATTCCATAACCGAAAAGTTTAAGGTTTCTAGCTCGACTTCGTAAAGTTGCTGCTCTAAACTGTCGTCAATTTCAAAGTACTTGGAAAGAATAGTTTCAAACTGAAGTCTGGTCTTGGTGAAAATGGGTTCGTTCACCCAAAGTGTGTCATCGGCATCAAATGCGATGGTAGTTATATGTTTCATTCAAATTTTTTCTGTGCGTCAATATACAGTCTGAAATGAAAAATGTCTCCATAGAATGCTAAAAGCAAATCAATGGAGACAAGTTTTAATTTGGTGAATTGGTTTTACCAGCCTGTTCTATAATTTCGTTTTACGTACTGGTTGGCTTCATCAAAGTTGGTGACCTTCATGTTTTTAGCATCCCAATGCAATCTCTTTCTGCCATGGTATTTTGTACCACCCCAGAAACCTTGATTTTTTGCGTTTGGATCTACTTCAAAATAAGCTTTTAAGGCAAGGTTTCCTATGAGAAGACTTTCAGTGAATGGTCCAGCGTAGTCAAAGGAAGAACTTGTTTCAGCCTTTCCATATCCAGCTATGCAGGCGTTTACCCACTGTAAATAGTGTCCTTCTGGAACTCTAGCAATACTTTCTTTTACCGATACCTGCTCATTTAATGATAAAGGAAGTAATCTAGGGTTAGCTCCATAACAGTCTGCTAAAAGTTTTCCTTTGGTACCTATAAAGAGTACGCCACCATCCCAATTTCCAAATGCTTCATCATCACCGAGTTCTTCCGGTCTTTCAGGCATTATGCCTCCATCCATCCAAGCAACTTTTATACTTCCCTTGCCATCTGTTCTTGGGTAGTTTAAATGAATTTTACTCGCAGTGGGGAAGCTCTTTGGGTAATCAACTGTTTCAAAATTAGCCTTGAAAGCGTCAGCCGCACTGCACTCTACTTGGTCTGGATATAGGATTGGTAGAATTCTATACACAGGATCCATAATGTGGCAAGCCATATCTCCTAATGCGCCAGTTCCAAAATCTGACCAGCCTCTCCAGTCAAAAGGCAAGTATGCATCATTGTAGTCGCGTTTTTCTGCAGTACCTAGCCATAAATCCCAATCTAATTCTTTCGGAATGTTATCTTTTCTGGTAGGGGTTTCTAGCGCCATAGGCCAAATGGCTCGGTTTGTCCAGCATTGTACTGTATGGACTTCGCCAATTAATCCGGCATCATAATATTCTTTCATTTTCCGAACGCCATCTCCCGAAGCTCCCTGATTTCCCATTTGGGTAACTACTTTATACTTTCGAGCTGCTTCCGTCAATTGTCTAGCTTCTGCGATATCATGGGTAAGGGGTTTTTGAACATACACATGTTTCCCTAATTCCATGGCCGCCATGGCCTGCACTGCGTGCATGTGGTCTGGGGTAGAGACAGATACAGCATCGATGCTGTCTTTGTTTTCTTCCAGCATCTTGCGGTAGTCTTTGTACATTGGTGCGTCAGGGAAATTCTTCACAGACTCCTTAGAACTTCTCTGATCCACATCGCAGAGGTAAGCTATTTTTACATTCGGGCTCTTGGAAAAAGCAGCCAAGTCACTTGTTCCTTTTCCTCCAGCACCAATTCCGGCAATATAAAGTGTGTCGGAAGGGGCAACAAAGCCATTGCCTAGTACATGTCGTGGGACAATCGTGAAGGCCGCGCCAGCAAAGCCTAAGGTTTTTATGAAATTTCTTCGGGTGGTTGAGCTCGAGGTGGGTTTGTTTTCTTCGTTGGTTGACATAATCAGGGTTTATATCTAAAAAGTAGATTTGAATCCCTTGAATTTATGAAATCGATTTCATAATGACTAGACCATTATATAAGATTGTTTGATTGGAGTCAGTTTGCAGTTATATCTGATCGGCTTAAGTTGGTCACTGAGTAAAGGAGATGAGAGTTCATTAAACTAAACAAGACAGCCATACGGCTGTCTTGTTTGTTCTATAATATGAAGTCAATTCTTAGCGGACTTCCACTAAAGTGTGTTTTTTAGTTTCATCCATTATTTTATACTGAGTCTGATTCAAGATTGAAATGTTTTCACTTGTTTCGAATGCTTCACCTGATTCATTAAGGAAGTAGATGATTCCCTTTTCAAAATCTTTCTTTTTGTATTTACCTCGTTTTAGCTCACCTATAGTTACTTTCTCCACTATTTCACCTTGGCCATACGCATTGAGTTTAACATCGAATTTTGCTCTTACTTGACCGTCAGGGAAATATTCGGTAAAACTGCCATATAACTTACTCATATAGTAAGTGCGTTCGCTTTTGATTTCCTCGTTTGCAAAAAACTCTTGAGCGACACCGTTCAATCGGCCATCAAGAACACCATATCGGAATTTCAACTTTTCGTTTTCATAGTAATCGACAATGTCGCCATTGAAAATTTTGTCATTGAAATAATAAACGCCCTCTCTATATTCGATTTCATTAATTCGCACAGTATCAGCGACTTCCTTATTGCTTACATGAGTAATTAGCATGAATAAAGTCAAAACAAAAGCGGTTATTTTCATATAGATTTTAGTTAGCCTGCTTCAAAACAATTTCAAAGATACTTTACTATAAAAATCAAGCCAAATATTTATCAGCTTCTTTTATAATAATTTTGGTATTTCTTTAAACGAATGGTATCTCAAAAATCAACTGGTCAATAATTGCTAGACAGTAATTGAAATGAAAGGGTTGGAAAAGAGTTAAAATAATATGGCAAATCACCTGAGATTTCTTATTCTCTTTTCAGCTTAGACTTGAGTGATCTTAGAAATGTGTATTTTCGCCTGATTTCTGAAATTCAAATATTACCCTTCTTGAAAACGAAAACTTTACTTGTTATCCTACTCTTTTTGGTTGTGGCCTCAGGGCTTGGCTATTTCTATGTTTTAAAGAAAGATAGTGATGCTGAAATACAAAAGCTTATCCCTGCCAATAGTCTTGGATTGATCACCATTAATAATGTTTCTGAAGCTATTAAAGATTATTCAAGTTATCCATGGTGGGATGAGGCCAATTCCTTGCCTTTTATTAACCGATTAACGGAGGCCAATACTAAAATTGATTCATTGGTTAAAGTAGGAGTGCTACAATCAAAGATCAATGAGAATCCGGTCTATGTATCTTTCCATTTAACTTCTAATAATAGTATAGAGCCTCTTTTCTTTATAGGTTCTCAGGGCTTTGAATGGCTGCCTACAAATATTAAAAAGCTGGCCAATCTATGGTTCAATAAAGAGCTGCTTTTCGAAAGCAGGGTGTTTAATGAAAAGCTTATATACGAGGCCGATGTGCAAGAGTCGAAATGGGGCTTCATAAGCTTAGGGAGTTACCTCATTATTTCAACCAACTCTGTATTATTGGAGGATGTGATACGTGCAGAAGAAGATGAATCCAATCGATTGATGAAGTCGGAGATGAAGGTTGAAGAAAGCCTAAAGGGGGTGAGTCTACTTCTGAACACAGATAGAGTTGGAAGGCTAAGGAATGTATTTACAGGCAATAGTGAATCTTCTCAAAGCCAGCTGAAAGGCCTTATTAATATAAAGATAGAACCATCAGATGCTGGTTTGACCTTCAATGGAATTAGCATTTCTAATCAAACCGTTAATCAAACTCTGCCTTCAAATGCAATTATCAATGTAGAAAATTTCATTCCTAGTTCGGCTAGTTTTGTACGTTGGTTCGGAATTAATGAACCTCAGAATTCATCTCTTAGGGGTTTTGATATTTCAACGTTTCAGGCCCTTCAAAACTCTGAAGTATGTGAAGTAAATATTGTCCTTGGCGCAAACACCATGTCTCAAGTTCTTTTGTCAGAAGTTTCTGATGTATCAG
>CAXBPM010000200.1:0-6408 GCA_963977345.1 uncultured Roseivirga sp. | reverse complement strand
ATTCCTTCGGTACAAATCAAGAAATCTTTCGAAGGGAATGCAGATTTGAGACTCTCTTACGGAAGAGGCTATCGAGCGCCTTCAGTGCGTGAACTCTATTTTGAGTTTGTTGATTCGAACCACAGGATTTACGGAAATGAGAACCTTAATCCAGAGTTTTCGCATCATTTCAGTTCCAACTTCACTAAATCTTACGAGGTGGGAAATGCTAAGTCTGAGGCTGGAATTAACCTCTTTTATAATACAATTGACGACCAAATCGGGATCGCACAATCGGCTGCTGATGCTACGGCTACCACTTATGTGAACATAGATAAATACAGAACTTTGGGGCTTGGTGTAAACCAGAAAATGGAGTGGACTAAGCTTTCCACAAGTATTGGGATTTCTTATGTAGGCAGGTACAATAGGCTAGATGATGACCAACAAGGCGACCTTGATGAGTTTTTCTACACTCCAGAACTCAATGGAAATGTTCGATACGACTGGACTACAATAGGAACAAAGATCAATGTTTTCTACAAATACACTGGGGCATTAAGAAACTACATTTTCTCAGAAAATACTGCTGGTGAACAAGAAGTAACCATTGGTGAAGTAGAGGGATATCACTGGTTGGATTTAACCTTGTCCAAAACGTTTTTCACCCATTTCGATATGGTCCTTGGGGCAAGAAATCTATTAGATATTCAAAGAATCAATAATTCAGGAGTTTCGGGCGGAACGCACTCTGGTGGTGCTTCTGTGCCTGTATCCTATGGAAGAAGCTATTTTATAAAATTAAACTATAACCTAAAATTAAAATGACAAACAGTAAATACACATTGAAGTTAATTCTTGCTTTAGTAGCGATTGGCTTCTTGAATGCTTGCGATGCGGAAGACGATCAGCCTAAGGTGGACCCAGCGGTTTCGAGTGCGATTATGGATCCAGAAGTGGGAGGTCCAGACCAGCCAAACCAAGTTTTCATCGACTTTTCTTCTAAAACTCAAACGGTAGTGAATCGTGCTTCTTGGGATTTAGGTTTCTATACAGGTAGCGAGTTCAGGGTAATTCTGAATAACCCTTCGAGCATGCTTACTCAAGCGATTGATAAGAATGATTTAGCACAAGTAACTGCGGAAGATACCGTGGGAATGGGTGCTCAGATGGATATAGATGCCATTTTCGGTTCATTGTTTGGAGCGCCAGCAGAGTGGTTGCCACAAGCGCAAACTTGGATGGATCAGCCAGACGGTTCTTTGGAAGGAACAGCCATAGCGGAAATATCTGCAACTGCTGACCAAAATAAGGTCTACATCATTAACCGTGGTAAAAATGCTGACGGTACAGCTAGAGGCTGGATGAAAGCCCGTTTCTTAAGAGAGGGCAGTGGATACAAAATGCAGTATGCAGAAATCAATGCTACCACTTTTAGCGAATTGCAGATCAACAAAGACAGTGACTATAACTTCAATTATATCAACTTCAACCAAGGCTTAGTCAATGTAGAACCTGAGAAAGCCAAATGGGATATTTGCTTTTCCGTTTTCACTAACCTATTGCCAATTGACGCTACTTCAAAAATACCTTATGCCTATAAAGACTTTGTGATTCAGAACAGGGCCAATGTGGAAATAGCAGAGGTAGCAGTGGCAGACTTTGCCTATGAAGATTTCACTTATACCAACTCAACTGATTTAAGCTATTCTTCAGATCTGGCTACGATTGGAAGCAATTGGAGAATTGTTGCACAGCCTGGTTCAGACAAAGAAACGGGTGCGAATCCAGATCTTTTCTATGTAGTGAAGGATAGTGATAACAACTATTACAAACTGAAATTCACTAGGATGTTAGATCCAATTTCTGGAGAAAGAGGCTACCCACAAATTCAGTACGATCTGTTGGTTCAGTAAGTATTAATTGAAAGGTCAAGAGCTCAAATCAATCAGGTTTAAATAAGCATTAATACACGTCCAAATAAATAGTAAAATGAAGAATATACTGATTTGCCTAATGCTGGGGATGTCTACTTTGGCAATGGCGCAAAGTAAAAAGAAGCAAGATCAACAAGCGATCAAAGAAATGTGTGGCTGTTATGAGATCACTTTCAATTTTGCAGAAACATTTGATTATCAAAGAGATTACCAATTTCATGATAACTACAGAACCAAAGGGTTTGAGTGGGCGCAATTGATAAAAGATGAGAAGGAAGAAATCTCAATTCAGCATTTGCTTATTGTTGGCGGAGGCCAAATTGTAAAACACTGGAGGCAGGATTGGCTTTACGAAAACACAGAACTCTATAGTTATGTAAAGGACAATAGCTGGAAGCTTCACGCCTTACCTAAATCGGAAGTCAAAGGGCAGTGGTCGCAAAAGGTTTATCATGTAGATGATAGTCCGCGTTATGAGAGTTCAGCTTCATGGGTACATGTAGATGGAAAACATTACTGGGAAGGTGCTTCTGATTCCCCTCTGCCAAGAAGGGAGTATTCAAAGCGCAGTGACTATAATGTGATGCTTCGAACCAACAGACATGAACTCACTGATTTTGGATGGATCCACGAGCAAGACAATGGAAAAGTGAATCGTACTGAAAAAGGAGATGAACTTATAGCCGAAGAAAAGGGCATGAATGTGTACACCAAGGTAGAAGATAGTAAGTGTGTTGTAGCACAAGAATGGTGGAAGAAAAACGAACAGTATTGGGCAGATGTAAGGTCCGTTTGGACTGAGGTATATGCTACTAACCCTGAGTTTAGCTATGCCGAAAGTCTGAATGATAAAATGCTTTATGAAGTGTTGTTTGCTTTTGGTGATGAAATGGCTACTGCCGACAACTACAATAGCGCTGAAGTACAAGCTAAAGTATCAGAAATCATTAAATCATATATGGATTAGGTTGTGTAAAAGCTGGGTAAAAAGCCGTCAAGGGAATTTTATAAAATGCTTTTGCCATGAAGAGCACTTCGGAAGAAGTGTTCTTTTTTTTACAGACATGTCAAAAAAAACACGTACCGAAATGAGAGTATCGATACGTGCTATAACTACAAACTAATTTCAATCAATGATTGATTTCTTATTGAATGCTTACATTGAAGGTTACACTTATATCTGTTTCTCCTCCAGCATTGGTAGGGCTTCCTCCGCTAACACCAGAAGCGTCTTTATCTGGTTCGTGAATAAGCAGCACTTGTAAAGTTCCAGTACCAGCAGCCCCAACTAAAACAGAACCCATCAATCCAACTGGTTGTGTATTAATGTCTTGGTCTCCGTATTGGTAGGTGAAATTAATATTATTGGCGACAAAGAATACTTGATGTTCATCTGACTCTGCACTTACTTCCAAGGTAATATTTTGTGCAGGTGAAATTGCTTCGTTCAGGAAAACCACGCTTACATCATAGGAGCCGTTGGCTGCTAGTTCAACCGGGTTGGTTATTTCAGGATCGTCTCCTCCAGTACCATCAAGGTCTTTGAAAGTAGCAACTACTGTTTCTCCTTCATTAGGGCCAGTTCCAGTAAAAGTTACTCTTAAAGTGGTGATAAGTTCTTCTTGATTAACTGGCTCAGGATCGTCCGAACCACATGCTGTTGCGGTTAAAAGGGCTGCAAATACAGCTAATGAATAAAGCTTGATACGTGTAAATTTCATAATCATTGAACGTTGTGTTTCTAAATATACTTAATTATCACTATTGATACGAAGATTGTATATGCAACAATACTTTAAATGCAACAGTGTTGCAAGTATTTAAAATGAAATTATTCTCATTTCTCTTTTAATGGTAAATAACCCATTTAATCTGGTTTGCTGGGAACAAAAAAAGACTGCCTTTTCAGACAGCCTCTTTCAATATTTATAGCATTGAACGTGATTAGTTCAAGTGATTTTTAACGTTTACATAAGGTAAGTCAAAAGCTTCAGCAACGGCTTGATAAACCACGTCACCTTTGATTACATTAAGTCCAAGCTCTAATTCCTTATTGTCAGCACAAGCTTTCTTCCATCCCTTATTCGCTAATTGTATAGCATAAGGTAAAGTTGCGTTCGTAAGAGCAACAGTAGAAGTGTAAGGTACTGCACCTGGCATGTTGGCTACACAATAGTGAACAATGTCGTCAATAATGAAAGTAGGATCCTCATGGGTAGTTGGTCTACAAGTTTCAATACAACCTCCTTGATCAACGGCAACGTCAACAAGAACTGTTCCTTTTTGCATGTCTTTCAACATGTCCCTAGTGATCAAGTTAGGCGCTTTTGCACCTGGTATTAATACCGCACCAATGATCAAATCCATAATAGGAATAAGCTCACGAATGTTTACTTCACTAGAATAACGAGTCACCACATTTGCAGGCATTACATCGTTCAAATAACGTAAACGATCAAGATTGATGTCCATAATGGTTACTTGAGCACCAAGGCCAGCAGCCATTTTAGCAGCTTGAGTACCAACGACTCCACCACCTAAAACAAGCACTCTGCCTGGGCTAACACCTGGTACGCCACCAAGCAATACGCCTTTTCCTTTGATTGGTTTTTCAAGGTATTTAGCACCTTGTTGTGTCGCCATTCTACCAGCTACTTCCGACATAGGAATCAAAAGTGGTAAAGAGCGGTCAGCTTTCTCAACTGTCTCGTAAGCCAAACAAACTGAACGATTTTCAATCATCGCTTTAGTCAATGGCTCGTAAGAAGCAAAGTGGAAATAAGTGAATAGCAACTGATCTTCTTTGATCAATTTATACTCGCTTTCAATCGGTTCTTTAACCTTCATGATCATTTCCGCAATGTCATATACTTCTTCTATAGTAGGCAAGATTGTAGCCCCTATACTCTCATATAAGTCATTTGGAAAACCACTATTGAAGCCCGCATTATCCTGAACATAAACCGTGTGACCACGCTTAATAAGTTCTAAGGCACCACCCGGGGTTAAAGCAACCCTGTTTTCATTGTTTTTAATTTCGATTGGTACACCAATGATCATGATATCTGAATTTTAATGTTACTCGGCAAATATAGTAACCTAGACTTCAAACGATGGCAAAGTCAGAGAAAAAAGCACCCGTTGATATAAAACCTTTGTATTTGATGGTTTAGAACTCTTGAAAGGAAAGTTTTCAACTTATTGATAATGAGAAATAAAATTTCGATTCGTGAATTTGTTCGAAATTTTATTTTTAAAAATTTGAATTTCCGTTCTTTTATTCTGTTAAATGGTTGTTGAGATAGGCTGTTCCAAATTTGATTCGTATCAGTAAAATTGTATTTTTGTTAACCTCAGGTAAAAGAGGCTTTGAAAATTTAACGTTTAGGATATTGGGAGCGACAAAAACAGATAGAAAACTGAGCATTGGAGTAGAAGAAATATTGAACGATTATCGACTGGTATGCGAAAGCAGAGAGGCGAGTTTGATGGGGCGAAAGGAAGTTTTCATGGGCAAAGCCAAATTTGGCATTTTTGGTGACGGCAAAGAGGTCGCCCAAATTGCGATGGCCAAAGCCTTTAAAAACGGTGATTTCCGTTCTGGCTATTATCGTGATCAAACATTTATGTTTGCTATTGGTCAACTTAGCGTCCAGGAATATTTTGCTCAACTGTATGCCCATACGGATGTTAAAGCAGAGCCTGCCAGTGGAGGAAGGTCAATGAATGGCCACTTCGGTACCAGACTTTTAGACGAAAACGGAGAGTGGAAGAAGCAAACGGAAATGAAAAACTCCAGTGCTGATATCTCTCCGACTGCTGGCCAAATGCCTAGGCTTTTAGGCTTGGCTTATGCTTCAAAACTCTACCGTCAGAATAAAGACTTACATCAATTCTCCGATTTCTCAATAACTGGAAACGAGGTTGCCTTTGGTACTATTGGTAATGCATCAACCTCCGAAGGTCCGTTTTTCGAGTCGATTAACGCTGCTGGAGTTTTGCAAGTGCCTATGGTGATGTCGGTTTGGGATGATGAATATGGGATTTCCGTTCCTAAAGAATTCCACACCACAAAGGGAAGTATTTCCGAGTTCTTAGCTGGAATACAGCGCACAAAGGATAAAGCAGGTTTTGAGGTATTTGTGGTAAAAGGTTGGGATTACATGGCTTTGGTTGAAACCTTTGAAAAGGCAGCAAAAATAGCCAGAGAAGAGCATGTGCCTACCTTCATTCATGTAATCGAAATGACACAGCCTCAGGGGCATTCTACCTCGGGCTCACATGAAAGATATAAATCAAAAGAAAGGCTCCAATGGGAAGCTGATTTTGATTGCCTCAAGAAAATGAGGGAATGGATTTTGGAGAATGAGTTGGCACAAGAAGCTGATTTAGATATAATAGAGAAAGAAGCCAAGGAAGGTGCTAAGTCAGCGAAAACTGCTGCTTGGAATGCCTTTATGGAAGATATAAAGAACGAACAAACCGAGGCTAT
>CAXBPM010000199.1:0-6472 GCA_963977345.1 uncultured Roseivirga sp. | reverse complement strand
ATACATCGCACCAAGGAATAGGGTAGAGGCAGCTTTCAATGCTATGGTAGCCAGTATGAAGCTTTCCTGTAATGGAAAGGCCTAAATTGATTTTAGCATTGGGGAATGTAACCATGGCGCGATTGGTGAATTAAAAACAGCCTGCTGATTTTCGCTTTAAAACGCTTTGTCGGCAGGCTGCTTAATATTGTCCTTAACGGACTATTGATCTGTTTAATCTTTCTTTAACTGCTCAATCAATCTATCCGTAATGCCTGAAGAAGAGAAGCCTCCATCGTGCATTAAGTTTTGCATGGTCACCATTTTGGTGTAATCTGAGAACATCATGGCACAGTAGTTAGCGCAATCTAATGCACTCGCATTGCCTAATGGGCTCATTTGATCAGCATAAGAATAGAATACATCAAAACCGCCAACTCCTGATCCAGCAGTGGTCATGGTAGGCGACTGAGAAATAGTGTTTACTCTTACTTTTTTCAACCTAGCGTAACGTTCTCCGTAGCTTCTTGCAATTGATTCTAGCATAGCTTTGGCATGTGCCATGTCAGAGTAATCTGGGAATGTGCGTTGTGCTGCAATGTAGGATAAGGCTAAGATTGAGCCACATTCGTTCATGGCGTCTAATTTTTCGGCTGTCTGCATTACTTTATGAAAAGAGATAGCAGAAACATCTAAGGTTTTAGTCAACCAATCGTAGTTCAAATCGCCATAATCACGGCCTTTTCTTACGTTCGGGCTCATGCCTATTGAGTGTAGAACGAAATCGATTTTACCACCCAAAATTTCCACTGACTTGGTGAAAAGGTTCTCTAAATCTTCGACTGAAGTTGCGTCTGCAGGAATAATTTCAGCGCCACAGGCTTCAGCCAATTTATTGATTTCACCCATTCTCATAGCGATTGGTGCATTGGTAAGGGTGAATATTGCCCCTTCAGCCTTTGCTACTTCTGCTACTTTCCAAGCGATAGATCGTTCGTCTAATGCGCCAAATATGATTCCTCGTTTACCTTTTAATAGATTATTTGCCATAGTACGTTTTCTTATTTCGGTCGTAAAAATAGACATTCAATTTAATAAACCGATACGAAATGTGTTTTCGAACAATCAAACGTACTATGACAAATAGCTCACTGGTCTTGATAGATTAAAATGCAGTTGATACATCTAAGTCTTTAATCAAACCATTTTTTATGTCATAAACCCAACCGTGAACCTTTGGTGCGTCATCTTTTGCCCAAGAGTTTCTGATAATACTTGTGGTAGTCAGGTCGTACACTTGTTCGATTACATTGAGTTCTACAAACCTGTCTGCACGAGATTTTTGATCTTCAATGGAGTCCAATTCGTTTTTATGAAGCCTGTAAACATCCTTGATATGACGAATCCAGTTATCCACCAAGCCATATTGGTTGTCGTCCATGGCGGCTAAAACACCACCGCAACCATAATGACCACAAACGATGACATGCTTCACTTTTAGGATATTCACCGCATAATCAAGTACACTTAGCATATTCATGTCAGTGTGAACCACCATGTTGGCAATGTTTCTGTGCACAAAAATTTCGCCTGGTTCTGTGCCTGTGATTTGGTTGGCAGGAACTCGGCTATCGGCACAACCAATCCACAATACTGGTGGCTTTTGTCCATTCGCCAATTTGTTAAAGAAGTCTTTGTCTTCGCTTAGCTTTTCTTCAACCCACTTATGATTGTTTTCGAGTAATTGTTTATCTAAAGTCATATCTAGTGCTATTAATGATTTACGGTTACGGTTGATCCCTCAGGGATATTAATAAGTTCAATGGTGATGCCTTTTTCGTGAGCGAGTTCCTTGAAATTGTAGATTACTTCGAGTGCATCATGGTCTATTTTTTTCGATCTAGATCCATCCAATATCACAGCGCTATTGTGTGGTAAGTGCTCTAAAGTAAGTTGTAAGCTGGCCTTGTTTAAGAAGGAAACGTGCTCACTTAATTCTATCTTAATCTTACTGTTATTGGTGCTTACTTGTTTCTCTTCCTTGTAATGGTAAGGTACTTTATAGTTGGCTTTTAGGATGTAGAAAATACCAACCGCCATACCAATCAGAATACCTATTAAAAGGTCTGTGAAAAGGATAGCTACTACAGTAGTGATAAATGGAACGAACTGTTCGCGACCAAGCTTGAATTGCTGTTTGTACAATACTGGTTTAGTTAGTTTAAATCCGACTACAATTAGAATTGCTGCCAATGAGGCCAACGGAATCATGTTCATGATTACTGGAAATACTGCTACAGCAATCAATAACAAAACGCCATGGAAAATGGCTGACATTTTGGACTTTGCACCCGCTTCGATATTGGCTGAACCCCTAACGATTACAGCAGTAATAGGAAGTCCACCAATTAAGCCAGCAATGATATTACCCACTCCTTGTGCTTTTAATTCAGCGTTTTGAGGTGTACGCCTTTTGTGCGGATCAAGCTTGTCCATGGCTTCGACACAAAGCAGTGTTTCTAAACTGGCCACAATGGCCAAAGTGAATGCAGTAATGTATACATTGATATTTCCCAGCATTGAGAAGTCAGGGAATTGGAATACTGCACCCAGTGAATCTAAATCTGAAATCACTGGAATGTTTACCATATGATCTCCAGTGATAGAAAGGTCAGGGTAGAAGGCATTAAAAAGGTAGTTAATTAAAACACCCACAGCCACTACGATAATACCACCTGGTACCCCTTTGAGGAATTTGTTCTGCTTTATGAATTTACTTCCCCAGCCGATCAGAATGAATAGTGATACTAGCCCTACAATTAAACTTCCGAGATAGATGTGATCGAAGGACGAAACAAGAAATGAAAGTGTGTTGCTACCATCTTGCTGCATGAACTCCATTTCACCAAAGGCATCAGCGTCAAAACCAATAAGGTGTGGCACTTGCTTCAGAATAAGGATTAACCCAATCGCGGCCAACATCCCTTTAATTACAGGTGAAGGGAAGTACAAACCGATAATTCCTGCCTTTAAATAACCTAAGGCTACCTGAATTATCCCTGCTAATAGAACAGCAAGTAGGAAACCCTGAAATCCGCCTAAGTCGTCAATGGCCGACAGAACGATAACTACAAGGCCAGCGGCAGGCCCACTTACGCTTAAGTGGGATTTACTTAGTAAACCCACCACGATTCCACCTACAATACCGGCAATTAAGCCAGAGAATAGGGGAGCTCCCGAGGCGAGCGCAATGCCTAAACAAAGAGGTAAGGCAACTAGAAATACCACCACACTGGATAGCATGTCACTTTTAAGATTCTCTTTTGAAAAGATGTCTTTGATACTCATAAAAGAATTGTTAATGTTTTTGGCGCTTCCCTTTTGGGGGATAGCCTAATATACTGTGGCTTATGCCGCAGCGTTTTGATAAAGTAAATGTTGAATAGAATTGTTTTGTTAAGCAGCAGCTAACAAATCGGGGGGTGGAGTAGGTATCTTTCCTTTTATGAAATCTCCATCTAAGATAAAGAAGTAGAAATCTCTTTTAATAAAGTCCAGTTGACGCGAGTTTCTGTAAATCAATGATTGATTTAAAACAAGGTCATCAATGTCTACGCAATCTTCTTTAGTTTCCTCATCGGGTAAAGTAAGTGGGATTGGAATTGAATCTGAATCTGAACTTGAATCGTCTTGCTCTTCCAAGTCATTTTGTTCTTCTTGATTTAAATCAAGCACAATGTTTTGGCTTGGTGCCAGAACAACTCTGTTGAACGAATACACTCCGAAACCCTGAATCGAAACGAGAAAACTCATTAGGACAATCAAACATGTATGGAGGTATTTGCGCATTAAAAACGAACTGTTTCTTTAATATTCTGCAAATATACGGGCTACTTGAGCGAAGGGCTGAATCTCAAGATTAGAATACCATTAGAATTTCTAACGATCAATTGAAACGGCCTGCCTGTAGTTGGGTAGCCTTATTTTGACATTTGTACCCTCGCCTTCTTTTGAGTTGATAACGAGGCTTCCACCATGAATTTTAATCACTTTTTGAGCCAATGGCAAACCGATCCCAAAACCATTGAAGGCCCTTGCGTTTGAAGCACGGAAGAAATGCTCGAAAATATTTTTCAATTCCTGAGGAGGAATTCCAATGCCTTTATCATCCACTTCAATTTCAACCCAGGTTTCATTGGCTGAAACCTTAATCTTCACTGCCTTATTCTTAGAAAACTTGCAGGCGTTCTCCACAATGTTGTTCAAAACCATTCGAAGTAGACTTTGGCTTCCTTGAACGATTAAGCACTCCGCTGTTTCTGGCAATTCGGAAAAATCGAAGCTGATTTGGTTCTCGGGCTTGATCTTATCAATATCACTTTTTACAATAAGCATCAACTCGTCAATGCGGATACTTTCAATGATAAGGCCTTTGTTGTCGTGATCTGCTTGGGCTAACTCTAGTAAACACTTCACTAGAATCTCTAATCGGTTTGATTCCTTTTCAATGGTATTTAAAGAAGCAATGTACTCATCAACGGTTCTTTGTTTTCGCAATGCCACTTCAACTTCCCCTAAAATTGCGGTTAGGGGGTTCTTAAGTTCATGCGATGCATTGCTCACAAAATTGCTCTGAATTTCGAATGAGGTTTCCAGCCTGTCAAGCATATTGTTGAAGGTGGAAGAAAGCTCAGAAAGTTCATCGTTGTTTTCACCTGTTTCCAGCCTTAAGTGAAGGTTAGAAGCCCTTATCTCATTCGCCCTTTTAACAATGCCTGAAATGGGTATTAATACTTGTTTCGCTTGAAAAACACCAACAATGAAAATAATAATTGAGCAGGTGACGAAAGCAATGAGTAGAATGTTTTTAAGGCTATGAAGAAGGTTTATGCCGTGTTCATCAATGGCAGAAACGATAACGATAAAGTCACTTTGATGATAAGAATGGATGATCCCTAAATAAGCCGTGTCATTGATTTTTTGCGTAACGGCCTCATTATCTGTGATGGTTGAGGCAAAAGATAGAATTGACTCGGGTAAGGAACTGAAATTTGACTTTGGAACTACATAAGCATGCTCGTTGGTCAGGTGAAGTAAATGCTCTTTTTGAACCTCATTAAAAGTTAAAGAGTCAAGTTCTTCAGCTTTTAGAAAGAAATCAGCCTCGATTTTCGCTCGTTTGCTCAGGTGTTCATAGAACTCTTTTTCTGAATATACTTTTGCGAAATAATAAATAGACACAAAAGTAGCCAAGAGCAATGTGCAGGTAGTCAGTGTGAAAATAAGGGTGATCTTACTTCTGATTTTCATTTCAAGCTTCTTCTTTTAAAATATAGCCCATCCCAATTACGGTTTGGATCATTTTAAACTCAAATCCTTTGTCAATTTTATTTCTCAGGTAGTTAACATATACATCTACCACGTTAGTGCCAACATCGAAATGTAAATCCCATACATTTTTCAACAGTTCTGCCCTAGAAAGCACCTTTCCTGAGTTTTTCATTATGTATTCAAGTAGCTTATATTCTGTCAAGGTGAGTTTGATTTCTGTACCTGCCCGACTTGCAGTTTTTGCATCTTTATCCAATACTAGCTGGCCAACGGTTAATGATTGGTTGTTCTGAAATTTTTGAGTTCTTCGTACCAAAGCGTTGATTCTGGCCAGCAGTTCTTGGAATTTAAAAGGTTTGGCCAAATAGTCATCCGCTCCAATGTCTAAACCTTGAACCACATTTTCTGTAGAACTCAACGCGGTAAGCATGAGTATCGGGGTTTGGACACCTTCCGATCTAAGTTGCTTACACAGTTCTAAGCCACTGATACCCGGTAGAATAACATCCAAAATGAACATATCGAATTGGCTCGCTGTTAACTTTTCTCGCCCAGATTCGGCACTATGAGCTACTTCTACAGCATAACCTTCTTCCTCAAGCCCTTTTTTTATAAAGGCCGCCACATTCTGTTCATCTTCTACTAAGAGTATGTTTCTCATGGTTTTATAAAAGGGTCATTATGAATTTCGAAATTCTGCTTAATGACAAAAATAGAGATTCAGATGGATTAACAAACTCGGCTATGACTTTGAAAACCGAAATAGAGACTATTAAATCTGAGTTGACCTAAAGAAGGAAGGCTGTTAATTTTTTTTTATAAACACTAAATCCACTCTTTAGGCTGCTTGCGTATATAAGTCGTGTTTCAGTAAAGTATTTATTGGGGCCAGAATTAAATAGTAGAGGGATTCATTTCTGTGTGGAGTTTTGAATCGACTTAATTGAGGTGAAGGCGGGTTCGTAAGGAATCCGCCTTTATTTTTTTCGTCTCTATCTGTTATCTAAATGTTAAATAAATATTACCTTCATATCGATTTTACATCAAAGAAAACGAAGGCATGTATGGATTACATGTTTTTGATTAGGTAGAAGGGAGGTGTGATGGCCTCCTTTCATTTTTTCCTCCAATCAAAGTGAACTTGTAAATCTTCCCCTTTCTG
>CAXBPM010000198.1:0-6489 GCA_963977345.1 uncultured Roseivirga sp. | reverse complement strand
AGTAATTTGGATTGGTCAAAATGTGCAGATTCTGGAGGATGAGCATGGGCTTCTAGGAATGATGTCTGTGGCCCGAGATATTACTGATCGGCACGTTTCGGATCAATTACTCGTGAAGTCGGAAGAAAAGTACCGAGGTATCATACAGAACCTGCAGTTCGGTCTTCTGGAGGTGGATTTAGACGAAAGAATTCTTTTTGTTAACGAGGCCATGTGTAACATAACTGGGTATACACCTGGTGAGCTCATCGGTAATATTGCTTCCGATATATTGGCTCCAAAACACACCAAAGAGATCATTGACAGAGAGCACGATAAAAGAGCACAAGGAGTTGCGAGTGTTTATGAGGTGCTACTGAAACATAAAAATGGGCAACCAATTTGGTGTTTGATTAGTGGTGCTCCTAATTATAATTTTGATGGCGAAAGAATTGGATCTTTAGGGATTCATATGGAAATCACGGGTAGAAAAAAAGATGAGGAAGAACTGATTTTTACTCGTAGTCGCTTAGATAAATACAGAGTAGGCTTGGAACTGCTAAACGAAATGACCTCCAATATTGGTTTAGATGTAAACGGCCAAATCAATGAGGGAATGAAGATTGCGGCTAACTATCTTAATTTACCTTTTGGGATTGTAAGTAGGATAGAGGGCGATCAATATTTTGTGCAGTATAGCTACAATGAAAACAGCACGGAAGAAATGGAGGAAGAAGCACGATTTGATTTGTGCGATACCTACTGTGAGATCACTTATGCGCAAGACTCAAAACTTGCCATTGATAACTTTAGTAAGTCAGAATTTGCTGACCACGCGGCCTTTAAAAAATTCGGTTTAGAAACCTACATTGCTTCCCCTTATAGCGTAAATGGAAAGAGAAGAGGCACTGTTAATTTCACTAGTGTAAATGCTCGTTCACAGCCTTTCGATGATTACGATCTTGAGTTCATTGACCTCTTGGCTAAATACATTGGTTTTATTTTAAGCCAGGACGAGAATGAGAAAAAACTGGCCCAAGAGCGTGAGAATTTAAGGTTAAGGAATAAAAAAATATGGGAAAACGAACGTTACTTAAAGGCGATTAATGGCTTTGTAACCAAGTTGTTAGTGCGTGAAGATATCATCGAAATTGCGTGGGAGATTGCTGAAAATGTAATTGAAGAGTTTGGCTATGAGGATTGCGTTGTTTACGTTTTTAACGAAGACCATAACTGTTTAGAACAATTAGCAATTTATGGTCCTAACATGTCAAAAGATCGAACGATCATTAAGCCAATTCTAATAAAATTGGGTGAGGGAATAGTTGGGCATGTGGCTGAAACTGGGGTTTCGGAAATAGTGAATGATACATCTAAAGACAATAGATATAATGCCATTGATGGAATTGGACTTTCTGAAATTACTGTTCCGATTATTGCTGATGGTAAAGTCATCGGAATTATTGATTCCGAACATAAGAAGAAGAACTTCTACAATGAAGAACATTTGGCTACACTTACCACACTTGCCAATTTGGCCTCAAACAGACTGAAGAATGCTAAGGCAAAGCGCAGACAACTGAAAGCAGAGAATGAATTAAGGGAAAACGAGAATAAGCTCCGTACCATTATTAATTCAGCACTTGATGCGATTATCACAATTGACCACAAAGGCTTAATTACGGAATGGAACCCTCAAGCAGAAGTGATTTTTGGATGGGGGAGTGACGAAGTAATAGGCAAACCACTAACCAACAATATTATTCCTAATAAGCATCATTCTGCGCACGATAACGGAATGAAAAACTACTTTAAAACAAAGAAGGGCCCTGTTTTGAATCAGCGAATAGAAATTACTGCTATGCGTAAAAGTGGCCAGGAATTCCCAATTGAGCTGGCCATTCTGCCTATTGTAAGAAACGGAACACATTCATTTACAGCTTTTGTACGGGACATTACCTTACAGAAAGAAGTACAGAATGAAATGGAAAAAGCATTGAATAAAGAGCGCGAATTGAGTGAGCTCAAATCTAGGTTTGTTTCAATGACTTCTCATGAGTTTAGAACGCCACTTACTACCATTAAGCAGAATGCGGATTTAATTTCATTTAAGCTCGAAAGCCAATTCCCAGATCAATTTGAAGGCTATAATAAGTACCTCAATAGAATCGAGTCAGAAATTGGAAGAGTAACTTTCTTGATGAACGATATCTTGATGTTGGGTAGAGTAGATGCTGGAGGAGTGGAAATTAAAAAACTGCCAATAGACATAAATGAGTTAATTAAGAAAGCGGTGGTTCAATTAACGCAAAGCCGTACTGATGGCAGGGGTATAGCGCTTTCTGTAATTGGTGTTGGACAACCAGTAAATATTGATGCTAATTTGTTCGATCACATTATTACCAACCTCATTTCTAATGCCTTCAAATATTCAGAAGGGAAGCAAGATCCAAAAATTATTCTATCTTATGAAAAGATCAATAAGGTTAAAATTACTTTCAAAGATTACGGGATTGGTATTCCGTTAAAAGACCAAAAAGGATTGTTTGCTTCTTTCTATAGAGCTACAAATGTTAAGAACATTCAAGGTTCTGGCCTTGGTCTCTCAATAGTGAAAGAATTTGTAGAGATGCACGGAGGTACTATTTCTGTTAATAGTGAACAAGATATGGGTTCAGAATTTGTAGTAATCATCCCTACTGATTAAATCAAGATTTTTTAAGGCATATAATGATTATCTTTAACTCAAATGTTATAAAGAATGGGCCAGTTAAAGGTATTGATTGTAGAAGATGATTTGATGATTTCAGAAAGTCTAAAAGACATTCTCGAGATGTTAGATCATGAAGTGGTGGGGATAGCTGCCAATGCCGATGATGCCATAGAGCTTTGTAATAAATATTCGCCTCAATTGGCACTGCTCGATATTCAAATCGGAGGCGATATTGACGGTGTAGATTTGGCTGAAATTATAAATGACCAATTTGATATTCCTTTCATTTTCACCACAGCCTTTGCTGATAATACTACGGTGGCAAGGGCCAGGGAAAGAGGGCCTTTTGGTTATCTCGTAAAACCATACGGAGTAAAAGACATTAATGCGGCTATTGAAGTAGCGATGGGGACGTATGAAAGACTTAAAACTGCAGAAAAGAGCAGTGGCATGTCTAAGATTATTGACAATAGCATTTTCCTTAAAGTAGACGCTAAGTTGATTAAGGTGAAAATAGAAGATATTCTTTTTGTAGAAGCTAAAGGAGATTATGCCTTGTTTAAAACCCCTAACAAAGGGTATATAGTACACAGTACAATGAAAAAGGTTCAAGAGCGATTGGAAGCGTTTAACTTCCAGAAAGTGCACCGTTCTTTCGTTGTGAACTTATCGAAAATCGTAGATATTGAAGAGTCGAACTTACTGATTGAAGACAAGGTAATTCCTATTTCAAGGGCCAATAAAGAGGCTTTAATGAAGCGGTTGAATTTGCTTTAATCAGTCACTAAAACATTTTAAAAAGGGAGCAATAGGCTCCTTTTTCAGTTTCTAACCACTGATAATTGATTTTCCGATCTATTTAAGGCCACTCTTTCAGATTTATCCCAAGTTACCTTTTGATTTCCTTTAAAGTATTTGATCCAGCCTTTTACCACACAGATGTGCATATAAGCAAAGTAGTAGGGGATATGGAGCAGTTTGTAGGACGTTTTCTGGTCTCTAATTACATAGCCAAAGAAGGCGAGTAAGTAAAAGATAGAATGAACTCTAAAAGCCATGTTGTAAAACCAATGTGTATCTGCAAGCCAGGCTGTGCTTGCAAAAACGCCAATCAAAGCCAAAGGCATGAGCGTCCAGCGCAAGGCTCGGTGCGACACATACTGAAAGGTGAGCTTTCCGTATTTAAAAACATTCAAAAGGTTTACCAGTTTGATTACCGCCTGAATTCCTCCAGCGCTTATTCTCACTTTACGTTTGGTTTCTTCCGCAATATTGGCCGAGGCTGTTTCTGTAGCCATGGCATTGGGTTCATAACCCACTTTATAGCCATCAGCCGCAATGCGCATGGTCATTACAAAATCCTCAATGATTGTGTTTTCTTCTGTCTGAACGAATAACCGAGTTCTGATGGCAAACAGCTCTCCAGCCGAACCTACTAATGTATTCCATTCGGCATCTTGCTTTTTCAGAAACGACTCGTATTTCCAGTAAAAACCTTCACCCGAAGCACTGGCATTGTCTTCAGTATCACTTAATACTATTTTTTCACCCGAAACAGCGCCCATTAAATTAGACTCGAAGGGTTGAACCAAAGCTTTAATGGCCCCAGGGTTCATCATTACGTTGGCATCGCTAAATACTGTTATTGGTGAAGTGATGTATCGCATAATACGGTTTACTGCTGCGATTTTGCCTTTCCTTTCTGGACTAAAACTAAGCGTAGCGGAGGCATACTGATTGATAATGTCGTTGGTCTGATCTGTTGATCCATCTGTCACGAAAAGCACATTTAATTTGTCTTTTGGATAGTCAATCTGTTCACAATTGGCAATTTTTTGTCTGATGATGTCCGCTTCGTTATAAGCAGCAATCAACAGTGTAACCTCAGGCCAGTCTTCTTCAGAGAAGGGGGGGTAAGTGTTTTTCTTTTTCTTCCACTTATTAAGCAAGGTTATAAGTATGCCGTAGCCGGCAAAGGAGTAAAGAATGATAAAGGTCGAAATCCAGAATAGTGTTTCCATGTACTGCTTGTTTAGTATGATAAAAGTAGCCTAATCAAGGGGCTTATTTGAGCTGGTTTCGATGAGTAACAGGAATGAGATGATGAGTAATCTACTTTGGAAGTTGATTTAAATTCTGAATACTGGTTTTGGTTGTAAAATTGGGTTAACACCAAGAATGGTAATGAGTTAGACGGATGGAATGGATACGCACTGAGGTTCTTAAGAGTATAGTAGTTGATTTTTTTGTCTGTTTGTGATTATGATTAATTCTATTGTATTTTTATTCTAAATTAGTATTTAAACTGTATTAACGTGTCGGTTACTTTGTTATAACTATTAAATATAAGTTAGTTGTATATGAAGAGTTCTCCAATAACTATAAGTCTTCATACTGATCTTACAAACCATCAAAATCAACCTTATGAGCATTCAAGAACAAAACCAAAAAGACTTAACGCCCTTTGAAAGCATAGGCCTCTGTTTTAGCGGGGGTGGCTATCGAGCTACCTCATTTTCACTAGGAATACTATCTTACTTGAATAGAGCTGAGTTAAACGGCTTGCCTTTACTGATGCATGTAAAGGCACTAAGTAGTGTAAGTGGGGGGACACTCACGGCTGTGGCTTTTGCAAGCTCACAAGAAAAAGGGCAAGCTTTTGAGGATTTTTATATTCAATTTTTCAATTTTCTAAACAATGATCAACTGCTGAAGCAGGCCACAGACAACATGAAAGATAATGCTCTGTGGAAGAATAATCACAAAAGAAGGTCTTTCATCAATTCCTTTTCCATTGCTTATGAGCAACTCTTTTTTAAGGGTTCAATGCAGAAACTATTAAATGCAAATAATGGCCGTCCATTAAGAGATGTATGTTTCAATTCCACAGAGTTTTCATTTGGTTTAGCCTTTCGTTTTCAGAATTCAGGAGAAACTGGGAATTATCGGCTAGCAAATAATGCACTAAAGGATATTTGGGGAGAGGTTAAATTGGCTGATGCTGTGGCCTCTTCTTCTTGTTTTCCCATTGGTTTTGCTCCTATGATTATGCCTGATGATTATTTCACAGACCATAAAAGACCTGAATACTTGGCGGTAAAAGAGCAGCCTTATTTTGATGAAGGTATCGGTGTAATGGATGGAGGCATTGTTGATAATCAGGGTATTGGTAGTATGGTATTGATAGACAGAAGGAGGCAGTCAGCTGGTTTGTCAGGATTAGACTTGTTTTTCATTTGCGATGTGGGCAGTTACAAAATGGATCCTTGGAAAATGAATAAATCAGGAGATGGAGATAGTACTCCGTTAAATGAGAAAGTACTCAATCTGCTTAAAGTGTTAGGGCTTAGATGGTGGTATTGGGCGCTTTTTGTCGTGGGTGTTCTTTTAATGGTACTTAACTCAATGGAAATATTTAGAGGTCAAGCTTGGCCAGCTTTATACATTGTTGGTGGAATTTCAACTGGCTTAGGGCTCCTGCTTACGGTAGGTGGAGTTGTGCTAACTAAGATTAAAGCTTGGGGTATGGCCACTTTAAAATCCGTATACCATAAAAATGTACCTGAAGTAATGCTGGAGAATCTTGATGGGCTTGAAAAACTGGATCTTTCATTAATCAAGAGAATGATCACTGAAAGACTTACTTCAGGAATGAAAATGGTGAATGATGTATTCTTGAAACAGATTCGTAGGTTGAACTATGACTTAATCTATAGTAAAAATGAATATAAAAATCGCATAATTACGGCCACGGTTTATGCTCTGAATGGCAAACAAACAGACCAAAAGAAAGCAGA
>CAXBPM010000197.1:0-6501 GCA_963977345.1 uncultured Roseivirga sp. | reverse complement strand
GTAAAAATTGTCATTAAAATTCCGCCTACGAGTAATATCATTCCTATGGTTTTCATTTTTCTTTGATTTGGTGATGAAAACTGATTGGCAATTAGTGCTCCAATGCGTTTAAAGCATTTCAGAGGGGTTTATATATTAGAGTCATGTAGATTTTATTACACAGTTGTATTCGAATTTCTCACTTAAAGAACGTCATAAATCTTTTGATCATTAGTTTTCAATCGGCTATTGAGATAAAAAAGAAGAGTTCAAATATATTTTATAATTTGATATTTCAGCTTAGCCCTGATAATGAGTTCTACAAGCCCTATTTGATGAGGTATACTATGAACGATGCTTTTGCAGCAGCATATTATTCGGGTCAGGCAAATTTCGGTAGCTTTCAAGGGTTCGGTAACACATCTGGAAGTACATACAATGATGATGGAGACGAGGTGCTTGTGGGGGAAGACTGTCCAGGAGGTACTCAAATTAACAACGGTAGTAACAACCCTTCATCTGGAGGCGGACCTTATGGTGGCCTTCCTACAGATGAAGGAGACCCTGATGAGGACTGGATGTGTGAAGTTTTTATTCAAGAAACCGATTGGTGGACTTGTGTGAGTTATGGAGGAAGTACTTATTGCCATATTACTGAAACGACTTATGAAATCACCTATGAGAATTGCGGATCAAATTCGGCCATGTCAACCTCTGACGATGACGGCTTCTGCCAACCCACAGACGATAATATCCCGATTATTGAGCCTGAATTAGACGCCATCATATGGTTAGAAAGTATCTGTGAAACAGATGCTTTTAAAAATAACATCTGCGTACAAGACGTTTGGACAAAAATGAAAGAAAATAACTTAGCCTATAATAGCCTTTCTGCATTTTTGGGTGATAAACCAATTGCAGAACTTTGCTTAGACATTAAAGATTTAAATGATGCTGCGAAAAAGACACAGGTAAATGGGACTGCTCGGCTAAGTGGTACTTCTACAAAAGCTCTCGTTACAATAAGCTTAAACTCTACGCAATTAAATAGATCAAAGTTGGACATTGCACGTACAATTATTCATGAGTCCATACATGCCGAGCTATTTGCAATGATTGTGGAAGCAGGGGGTCAGGAAAACTTCAATATTTATGTTACAAACAACCCTGGTAAATCAGATTTTTCTTTAGTTTGGGATTACATTCAGGATTATCTACCACCAAATAGCAATTGGCAACATGAGTATATGGCAGACTTCTATATTGGTGCTATAAGTAATGGGATTAAAGAATTAAGTGATGATTTGCTTTCTGACGGCTTTAAAAACTATTTTTCAGGTAGCTCATTTTACCCGACTAGTAGTTCAGAAGCCGTGACATGGAACTGGGATGATTTTTATGAGGCGGTAGCTTGGACAGGCTTAAAAGCAACCAGTGAATGGGAAGAAAAAGATTCTGAAACTCAAAATAAATATAATGCATATGCGAAATATCTTAAAGACATGGAGACCACGAGTTATAAGTGTAATTAGTGTTTTACTATTCTTTTTTGCTGGTTTGTATTCTGTATATGGCCAAGATAACTCAAATGAAAAGCCGATTTATATCTTTTTTGAGAAATCAAATAAGGGCGTCATAGAAGGTGGAAAAAAAACATATTATAAACCTGAAAATCGTTACCCAATGGATGTGGGCAGGACCTATATTATGTCAACATATAGATTCTGTGGTTTATGTGATGAAAAAAACTGGATAAAAACAGAGTTCTTATTTACCTTCAACCCGAACACCGATTCTCCTGATTACAGGGAAATCGAAATCAAGAATTTCTATCAGGAAGGAAGAATTTTAGACCAGAATTGGTTTGATGAAACACCCTTTGAAGAAATTTACAATCAACTAAACGGGACAAAAGAATTTTATTTGGTTGATAAGAACTTTTTAATTGATGGTAAGTATGTATTGCTGAAAGTGAGTTATTATGATGGTGAGTACTAATTTCAATTAATAACTAAAACGCTGTTAGGAAGGTGATTTTTCAAGCCTTATGTTTTTAATTTCGCTTGTCCCAATTAGTTAACTAATATCCGCTAATTGTCATTTCACTCTCAAACTCCTCTTATTATGGGAGTTGATAGTAAAGCTGTTCGAATGAGGAAAGAACTCTGCTTAAATACTTTAACAGCTAAGGCTATTCTCTTATTGACTTTCATGTCGTGTTACTACATATAAGAAATGACGAATTATTATTACAGCAAACCCAAAGTGTCGGGGGTCTTTTTTAGAAACACAGACATCAACTATAGATCCTTCGTTCCTCAGGAAAAGAAAGCGGTAAGGTTAGCCTATCGGTCAACACGCAAACGATAGAGCAAGGAGTCAGACGGGTATTGCGATACGAATACCATAAAATAGACATAAAAAAACCACCTTGCAGTGGTTTTTGAATTTCGTTAGTAAAAGCTTTTAAGGCTTAAACAGCTCCAGCTACTTGCATCAAGTCAAGCGTTGGATTCACACTTCCGCCTTTAGGCTCAATGGTTACTGCAAACATCGATGCATTCTGAATATCTTTCATTTTCATCAGTCCTTCTACATCAAAGTCAAACACACCCATATCCACTGGTACTCCATCTACAATGGCCCAAAGCTGATATTGTTGTTCTTCAGTTAATGTTTTTAGCTGCTTAATATTCAAGTAAGCTTCATCGGTTTTTGCATTCCAGTAAACGCTGGCAGCAAAAGATTGGGTTGGATCTACCGCCCCCATATTTACTCGTTTAAAATCAGTGTCGCTAATAATATCAATATCAGCCACCAAGTCGTCTAAACGATTATTCACTTGATTATACTGCTCTGCCATTTGCGTATTCTGTGCTTGCAGCTGGGCAAAAGCATCGGAAGAAGACTTCCATTTTCCATGGTAATCATAAGCCAAGTATGATGTTACCAGTGCTATGGTTACCGAAGCGGCCACCATATACCTCCACATTCCATTATTGGTTTGCGGCATCGGAATCACCTTTGGCTCTTCCTTCTGTTGCGTACTCTCTTCTTTCAATCCCCCCACATTATCGATCAAAGCCGACATAATGTTTGCTTTCAAATTGGCAGGTGGTTGGATTGCAGTAGCCATGGCGATGCCCTCTAAGCTGTCCTCAATGGCGTTTAATTCTTCACGCAATTCAGGATACTCAGCTAGGCGCAACTCTACATCTATACGCTCCTGTGGGGAGAGCGTATCGAAGATGTATTCTTCGAGTATGCCAGACGCTATGTATTCTTTAATATCCACTTACAACTGTACTTTATTTCTTAAATGTTTTAAAGCCGATCGCAAACGAGATTTAACTGTACCCAAGGGTATATCATATTCGTCAGCAATTTCTGAATGAGAAAAGCCTTCGAAATATACCTTGAGCAATACGAACCTTTGTTCTTCAACTAGGTCGTCCATTAACTCTCTTACACCAATTCCATCAACTGAGGTCTCTGTGCTATTCTGTCGGTCGATGGTATATACGTACTCATCTATAGAATCAGTTTTAGCACTACGCTTAATTTCTTTGGAACGGATTTTATCAATAGAAGCATTCCTCGTCAAATTGAGCATCCAAGTAAATAGACGTCCTTTCTTTGAGTCATACATCCCAATCTTGTTCCAGATTTTCAGGAAAATATCTTGCACCACTTCAGCAGTCACGTCCTCATCTTGCACAATCCGCTGGGCTGCGCCAAACAAAGCTGCGCCATACTTATCATATAAATATGATAGTGCGTCCTTGTCCTGATTTTTCAATCTCAGAATCAAATCGTGCTCTTCAATATGGTCTTGGGTGCGTGCTATTAGTAGTAAGTTATTTTGTAAAAGTAAAGGGCTCGATCAACAAGCCCTTTACTTTCTAAATATATTATTATAAACCGTGGTTTACAAATGAATTACTTCATCATAAGCCGCAGCTGCTGCTTCCATAATGGCCTCAGACATGGTTGGGTGAGGGTGAACTGTTTTAATGATCTCATGCCCAGTAGTTTCCAGTTTTCTTACAGAAACCATTTCGGCAATCAGTTCAGTTACGTTAGCGCCAATCATGTGGGCTCCTAGTACTTCGCCATACTTTGCATCGAAGATTAGTTTCACAAAACCATCACTTGCTCCACCTGCTTTTGCTTTTCCTGAAGCTGAGAATGGGAATTTACCCACTTTAATCTCGTAACCTGCTTCTTTTGCGGCTGCTTCGGTATAACCAACAGACGCTACTTCTGGTTGACAATAAGTACAGCCTGGGATGTTACCGTAATCCAATGCTTCTGGCTTTTTACCAGCAATATTTTCAACACAAATAATACCTTCAGCAGACGCTACGTGGGCCAAAGCTGGACCATGAACGATATCGCCAATGGCATAAATGCCGTCTATATTCGTTTTGTAGAAATCGTCTACGATTACTTTTCCTTTTTCAGTTTTTACCTTCAGGTCTTCAAGGCCAATTCCTTCTAAGTTGGTAGAAACACCTACTGCTGAAAGCACTACGTCTGCATCTAAAACTTCATCCCCTTTTTTGGTCTTAACTGTTACCTTACAAGTTTTACCTTTGGTATCTACAGAAGTTACTTCAGCATTGGTCATGATTTTCATGCCTGCTTTCTTGAAGCTTCTTTCCAATTGTTTAGACACCTCAGCATCTTCAACTGGAACGATTCTGTCCATGTATTCAACAATAGTTACTTCTGTTCCGATTGAGTTGTAGAAGTAAGCAAACTCTACCCCAATAGCTCCAGAACCAACAATTACCATAGATTTTGGCTGCTTGTCGAGCACCATGGCTTGTCTGTAACCAATAATTTTCTTTCCGTCAATTGGCAAGTTTGGCAATTCTCTAGAACGGCCACCAGTCGCTAAAATAATGCTGTCCGCAGAATAGTCAACTTTCTTACCGTCTGCGCCAGTTACTTCAACTTTTTTACCAGCCTTAAGCTTACCAAAGCCTTCAATATGATCGATCTTGTTTTTCTTAAACAAGAACTGAATTCCTTTGCTCATTCCGCCCGCTACGTCACGGCTACGTTTCACCATGCTATCGAAATCGGCAGAAACACCACCGTCAATCTTAATTCCGTAATCTTGTGCGTGTTGAACATACTCATATACCTGAGCACTTTTAAGTAATGCTTTGGTTGGGATACAACCCCAGTTCAGGCATATTCCGCCTAGTTCTGAGCGCTCTACCACGCCAACTTTCATACCCAATTGAGAAGCTCTGATCGCTGCCACATATCCACCGGGTCCACTGCCTATTACTATTAAATCGTATTTAGTAGCCATATTTTATGAGGTTTTTTCTGTTCAATGCGGCAAAGTTAAGCCAAATGTTCGCAAATAAAATAGTCGAATTGGAGGTATTAATCCTTTTCGTTTTCTTTGAACAGGATTAGAAACTACTGACGCTTGTTGAGTTAACCGCAAGCAGATTTAATTGTTAAAAAGAAATATGGGTTTATTAACAGGAAAAACAGCACTGGTTACTGGTGCATCGAAAGGAATTGGTAGAGCAATTGCCACCAAAATGGCCCAGGAAGGAGCCAATGTAGCTTTCACTTATTTGTCGAGTGTTGAAAAAGGCGAAGCTTTGGAAAAAGAGCTTGCTGCTTTTGGCATTAAAGCAAAAGGATTTAGATCGAATGCTGCTGAATTTGCTGCTGCCGAAGAATTAGTAACTGCTGTAGTCGCTGAATTCGGAAGCCTAGATATTTTGGTGAATAACGCAGGCATTACCCGCGACAACCTTTTAATGAGAATGTCGGAAGAAATGTGGGACGATGTAATCAACGTCAACCTCAAGTCTTGCTTCAATACCGTGAAAGCTGCTACCAGAACCATGATGAAGCAAAGAGCAGGTTCTATCATCAACATTACTTCTGTAGTAGGTTTAAAAGGAAATGCTGGTCAAGCCAATTACGCAGCCTCTAAAGCCGGAATCATTGGTTTCACCAAATCTGTAGCGTTAGAATTAGGCTCAAGAGGAATTCGTTCAAATGCGGTTGCTCCTGGTTTTATTGAAACTGAAATGACAGATGCCTTGGACGAAAAAACGGTACAAAGTTGGAGAGATGCTATTCCTTTGAGAAGAGGTGGTTCGCCAGAAGACGTAGCCAACGTTTGCCTTTTCTTGGCTTCAGACATGTCAGCTTATGTTACTGGCCAAACCCTTCAGGTAGATGGCGGAATGCTTACCTGATTTTAGATACTAATATATAGTTAGCGTTTTTATGGTGAAGATGTGTTTTTACTTCCCCTTAAAACAGGATTTGGCACGTTGAAATAAAGGCGCTAACTATTTAATTACCTTCTCGTATCTTACCTAGCTTAAATGGCTTTATTGTAAATCCAATTTAGAATCCACCCCATAATCGCTTTTGTCAATTGATATTCGCTAGCCTTCTTCTTAAAACAGACGTCCCTTCGTGGTTTATTCTTTTCTGTTTATTGGCTGGGGCACTTTATGCGTTTCTACTGTATTC
>CAXBPM010000196.1:0-6516 GCA_963977345.1 uncultured Roseivirga sp. | reverse complement strand
GCTGAGAAATTAAGGTGTTCTGGACTTGTACTGCCTTAACTTCAGATGTGTATTGCGCAGAAGCGCCAAAGGATAAACAGACAATTGAGAGGGTTAATAAATACTTTGACATGGCCGTAATTTTTAGATACTGTGGTTTCTTCTCTAATCTAAGCAAAAGCCTTGGTTTTGGAAAGGCCTTGGGTCGGACAGGCTTTTAAACGAAAAATTCCTTCATTAGTTTAATGAAGGAATTCCTGTAATTCTAAAAGTTGAGGACTGAAGGTTCTTTAAATGCTCGATACCTCAGCTTCTCTATGAATTTTTTTCACTAGTCCCTGAAGTACTTTTCCTGGTCCTGATTCAGTAAAGTGGGTTGCTCCATTGGCTACCATGGCTTGCACTGATTGTGTCCAACGAACCGGTGCTGTTAACTGAATCTTTAGGTTTTCTTTAATTTCATCAATGTCTGATGAAGCTTTGGCGGTTACATTTTGATAAACCGGGCATTTTGCTCGACTGAATTGAGTAGCGTCAATTGCCTTCTCTAACTCCTCACGAGCAGGCTCCATTAATGGAGAATGGAAAGCTCCTCCAACAGGTAGGGGCAGTGCTCTTTTTGCTCCAGCCTCTAGTGCTGCGGCACAAGCTAATTCAATTCCTTTATGCGAACCTGAAATAACCAACTGGCCTGGGCAATTATAATTGGCAGCTACCACCACTTCATCAATCGATGCACATATTTCTTCCACCTTTTCATCCTCTAAACCAAGAATTGCGGCCATGGTTGAAGGATTGATTTCGCAAGCTTTCTGCATGGCCAAAGCTCTTTGAGATACAAGTCTTAACCCATCTTCAAATGACAAAACGCCATTAGCAACTAAGGCAGAAAATTCACCCAGAGAGTGTCCTGCTACCATATCAGGTTTGAAATCTTCTGAAATCAATACCAACACAACAGAGTGTAAAAAAACAGCTGGTTGCGTTACTTTGGTTTCTTTAAGTTCTTCGGCAGTGCCATCAAACATAATATCGGTGATCCTAAAACCAAGTATTTCGTTGGCGGATTCTAAAAGCGCTTTGGCTTTTTCCGAAGAAGAATATAGGTCTTTGGCCATTCCCGGAAATTGGGCTCCTTGACCAGGGAAAACGTATGCATTCATGGATGATTCAATTTTTTGAGAAGGTAAAACTAATTCTACTTTGCTTGTCAAGCAAAAAATGAATGAATTAAGCGTCTGAGCTTAAATAAATCTCTGCTTTAATTCAGGAGTGGGCATTCTGCAAGAATCCTGCTTTCCAAACCATTTGTATCGGTTTTTGCCAATAATATCATAAACCCCGTGTCGAATAAATGGAGGGATAACAATGAAAATGTAAAGCAATGGCCAGAGTCCTTTTAGCTTTTTGGCGATGCGCAATGCGGCTGAACTTTTTCGGTAAACCTTACCATTGCTTAACAATACCAAACTGTCGAATTCTTCTTGATTAAAACCCAATTCCTTCAGTTTTGACTGCCCAAAATCGGATTGAAGTGCAGCAAACTTAAAATGCTTTTTTGGATCTCTGTCAATAATAAAAGTGACAGCGCCATTGCACAGGTTACAAACGCCATCAAAGAGCAGGATATCGTGGTCTTGATTATTTGAAGTGGTTTGCATGTAGTATAGACAATTAGATCGCTATAAAAGTTTCAGCAATTACCTCACGATTTTCACCCAGTTCTTAAACTCCAGTTTTTCTTTTCTTGGGTTGAAAACATCGAAAGTGACAATGGCTTGATAGTAGTACGTTCCTTCGGGCAATTCTTTACCACTACTATCACGGCCGTCCCAATCAATGAAATAGTTTGGCTCTACGGTGTTTTGGGTGCTGTAACTATAAATTTCTTTACCACCCCAACGATTGAATACTTTAAATTCAATCGTCTTTACAAAGCGTGGACATTTCCCGTTTGGTCTGTCAAAGGCCCTGAAGGTATCGTTCAATCCATCTCCATTTGGCGTAAAAGTATTGGGCAATTCATAATTAGGACAGTTATCAAAGCAGACAGGTGCACTCAAGCTACTTTCGTTGTTGGATCGATCTACAGAACTAATCTTGTAGCAGCCTTTGTATGAACTTAGGCCAGTATGCGTGAAAGTTGCGTCACGTGAATTTCCAACCAATGTGAATGTACCTTCTGCCCCAGTAAGAGAGAAGTATATGTTATAACTGGCTATATCTCCATCAACATCATTTGCTGTCCAGCTGAGTGTGTTTGAGAAATTAGTAAATGCACAACCTAGATTTTCAAGGTCACCACAGTTTGGGCTGTCCAATACAATTAAGCCATCGATTTCTTCTGCACCATCTGGCACATCGATTTTAGGTTCCTCTGGTGCTACACTATCGTTAGGTTGAACACACAACGTCTGCGAATTATTAATAAGGGGCGCAGGTATAAGGTCGTTCCCATAACTTCCCTGTGTAGTTACTATATAGCAATACTCCCGATCATCAAGTAGCGGAATATTGTTAAAGCTTCCGTCATCGAAATAGATAAAGCCGCTATTGGTGACCTTTACACTGTCAATCAAAACGAAATTGGTTTCATCATTTGCTGCGGCATCGGTACGGTTTCTCAGAATGTAGTGATATGGGAATTCCTGCACCTTATTTGTCCATGGTACATTGGCATTCCAGTTTAGTTCAACTGCTTGCACTAAACCTAAGGCGCTAAGCCAAACGGAGGAAGCTACAGAGGAACTGTCAATCAAATTATCACCAGAATCATAAAACCGTACTTGGTAGTGATATGACTTGTCGCGTGTATTTAACCCTGTGTCATTGTAGGTTGTGTCGGTGGTTGAAGTCACTAAAGTTCTTCCAGCACTTCCTGAGAGGCCATCGTAACGAATTAATTCATACCTGAAGGGTGGAGGGAATAATACTTCATCAATTTCTAATGGAGAAACCCATTTTACAAACATTTCGCCATTTGTTGTACTGGTTTCTTCTACAGAAACATTGGTGATGGCGGGGACATCCAATGGAATTAGGACGCAAGTTTCAATAGAAGCGTAACTCGTACCACCTTTTGGAAGAGGGAATTCAGCAACAATTCTATAGCAATAGTTTACCCCTGGCCTTACATTATTTGTGTCAACGTAACTCGTTTGATTGATAGGTACTTGATCAATTAATTCATAACCTGACCCATCGGGAATTCCCAGATTACAATTCTCTGGATCAAAATCGAAGGTGTCTACCCGTCTATAAATCTTCATTACTGGGTTGAAATTTCTTCCTATATAATTATCCCAAGTCAGTTGGATAGATCTGGCATCTGCGACTGCAGAATTCAATCCTGTTGGAGCTGGTGCCACAACCGTAACATACCAAGTAGCAAAATCAGTTAACGAAGGGGCATCAGGGTCTGTAGGTTTGTCTGATATTTTGAACTGAATTTCATAAGGCCTTCTTCTTACATGAGAAAGGTCTGTTTGCCAGCTAAACGTTTGGTCGGCTGGTTGTGGTCTGAATGTTGGTTCTGGAGTGAACTGTGCGGCATTTGGGTTTAAATCAAAAACACCACCGAAGGCTTCAACTAAAACGTTGTTATTATCAGGGTCTGTTCCTCTTATTACAGCCTCCAAAAGAGTGCCTGCCTCTATGCAGGTATCTGCGGGTATTTCTAGTTCGGGTCTCTCGTTGTCGCAGTCTTCCACAAGAATCTGCATGTCACGTGTTACATAGCCAAGTAGTTCATACTTTTCTGTGATTTCGGAATAACGCCATTCTTCTACTATGAAGGCTGCATTGTATTCTCCAGCAACCATCGGGGCATCCCAAGTGAAAGTACCCGTGATTGGATCAATCTCAAACTTGGCTGGGCTTCCACCATTTTCTCTCAATGTGGATATTGAAGGGTCGTTTAACGGGATATAGCCATTTACTTCCACTCCTCTATCTTGTAATAAAGGAACAATTCTATAAGCAAGACTATCTCCATCAGGATCATACGCTCCTGGGTTGTGAGTAAATCTAGCGCCAATACATCCACGATCAATTGGGGGGATGGTTAATTGGGGAGTAGCATTGACATCCAATCCTGGGTCTATTCTAAGTACGGTTTCAATATGAAAAGGAACCTGTTTGGAGCTTCCTCCATTGATATTCAAAATTTCATCATTACGATTTTGTTCAGTGTAACTCACTACATAGACACCTGGTCCATCAAAAGTGTGTTCAAATTGAAAAACCGTCATTGCTGTTTCATTCCCAATCACCTTTTCATCAAAGAAAACAGCTGCATCTCTGAAAGTTTGGCGATTGCCTCCAGACAATGAGCCAATAATTCGGCCTTGACCAAAATTAAAAAGTCCACCATCGCCTACTTGAATTCCAGAGCCAGTGTCTGAATAAAGAACAAGTGTAAATCTGAATTTCAAGCTTGTTTGCGAAATTCTAACCGCTGTAATTTCACCAGCTCTTAAGTGGGTAGCCCATGCTTGCACACTGGCTAATATTAAAAACGAAATGATAAAGAATGCTTTTCTCTGTAACCCCATGCAATACCTCGGTTTCTGCTTTAACGCAATATCACTAATAACTTATACTTACGAACAAAAAAACTTTACAATCTGTTTGATCCATGACTTTCTAATTTAGAATGCATTCAAATAAAAGAGCCATTTGATTGCTAACGATTGCAAGCTTAACTTTGAGTACCAAATTTAATCTATTATTAATTAATGAGCTGGTTCAAACAAACCTTTACGAGTTCCATTGGTAGGAAATACGCCATGGCACTCTCGGCCCTTTTTCTAATCATCTTTTTACTACAACACTTCATTATCAATTTCACCTCTGTTTTGAGTGAAGAAACTTTTAATGAGATATCCCATTTTATGGGGACTAACGTGTTGGTGCAATTTGCTTTGCAGCCTGTACTTATTATTGGTGTGATTTATCACTTCGTAATGGGCTTTGTGCTGGAAATTCAAAATAGAAATGCACGCGCCATTAAGTATGCAATGAATAAAGGAAGCGAAAACTCATCTTGGTTTTCGAGAAACATGATTTACTCAGGCCTAGTAATCTTTGGCTTCTTGTGTCTTCATTTCTACGATTTCTGGATTCCAGAGATATCTCACAAGTATATTCAGGTGTTGCCCGAAGATTCTACGAGGTACTTTGGCGAAATGGTGGAAAAATTTCATGAGCCATGGAGAGTAGGGCTATACGTTTTGAGTTTCGTGTTCCTTGGACTTCATTTAATGCATGGTTTCCAATCTGCATTTCAGTCGGTAGGGGCAAGGCACAGTAAGTACACACCTACCATTAAGAAATTGGGTACGCTATACGCTATCGTAATTCCTGCGGGTTTTATTTTCATTGCGCTGTATCATCATCTA
The DNA here is from genome assembly GCA_963977345.1 of uncultured Roseivirga sp. GTDB lineage: Bacteria > Bacteroidota > Bacteroidia > Cytophagales > Cyclobacteriaceae > Roseivirga. Next base: position 1,138 of record CAXBPM010000196.1, on the reverse strand, counting down.
ACTGCTCTTTAATTTATAAGTAGCCATGACGAAATTAGATTCTAAGATTCCAAAAGGTCCTATTAAAGACAAATGGACTAACTATAAAAATCATATTAACCTTGTAAACCCAGCCAACAAACGCGCAATTGATGTAATTGTGGTAGGGACTGGACTTGCGGGTGGTTCTGCCGCTGCAAGTTTAGCCGAATTGGGTTACAACGTAAAAGCATTCTGCTACCAAGATTCACCTAGAAGAGCACACTCAATTGCGGCTCAAGGGGGTATTAATGCGGCAAAAAATTATCAAGGCGATGGTGACTCTATTTACCGATTGTTCTACGACACGGTAAAAGGTGGCGATTACAGATCTAGAGAAGCAAACGTTTACCGTTTGGCGGAAGTATCTGCTGATATTATTGACCAATGCGTGGCCCAAGGCGTTCCTTTTGCAAGGGATTACGGTGGCTTGCTAGACAACAGGTCTTTCGGTGGTGTTCAGGTTTCAAGAACATTTTACGCCAAAGGCCAAACAGGTCAGCAATTACTTTTGGGTTGCTACTCTGCCATGTCACGCCAAATTGGTAAAGGAAAAATAAAGATGTACAACCGTCATGAGATGTTGGACATTGTAAAAGTAGACGGAAAAGCCAGGGGTATTATTGCCAGAAACTTAGTGACAGGAGAGATCGAAAGACATTCTGCTCACGCGGTGGTAATTGCATCTGGAGGTTACGGAAACGTATTCTTCCTTTCTACGAATGCAATGGGCTCTAACGTTTCTGCAGGTTGGAAAGTACACAAAAAGGGAGCGTTCTTCGCTAACCCTTGTTATACTCAAATCCACCCTACATGTATTCCTCAGCACGGAGATCAGCAGTCTAAATTGACATTGATGTCTGAGTCATTGAGAAATGATGGAAGAATTTGGGTGCCGAAAAAGAAAGAAGATTCCGAGGCGATTCGAGCAGGCAAGTTAAAGCCAACTCAGGTTGCTGAAGCCGATAGGGATTATTACTTAGAAAGAAGATATCCTTCTTTCGGTAACCTAGTCCCAAGAGATGTAGCCTCAAGAGCAGCGAAAGAACGTTGCGATGCTGGTTACGGTGTTGGGACGAACGAGACGGGTGAAGCAGTTTACTTGGATTTCTCTTCAGCA
>CAXBPM010000195.1:0-6561 GCA_963977345.1 uncultured Roseivirga sp. | reverse complement strand
AAAATCATAGCTTCCCTGCGGGAAAGCAACGCTTTTTAGCCGAACCGTTGGCAACAATTAGAATGCAAAAACTCAATATAATCACAATGTCACTTTTGATACTAATGAGCTGTAATGACAGTTCAATTTATCAATTGCAAAACAGCGACTTATTGAACAAAAGCTTCTTACTCGTGAACTTAAACTCGGACACTATCCAAATTGAGTTTACTGACAATTGTGTCAAAACGTATAATTGGAATTTTAGGACCTATGAACCCTGGGAAGTGCAGACTAAAAACGACTCTTCTATTCTCTTCTTTGATGGTAAGTACTTCGAATTAGCTAAGAAAACAGAAGATGGCTTCGAATTCAAAAATCTGCGTAACGACTCTGATTATTTCGTACTTCATGAAGTATCAGAAAGACTGATAAAGATTGAAGAAATTAATGGAAAATGGATTGAGAACAAGTATTTGCATTGGTTGTCAGCTGAGAACTTACCTCCTCCTCCATGCCATATGGAAGGCCTTGATACCTTTTACATTCCTTCCTTTGAATTTCAACCAGACACTTGTATAAGCACAAAATTTTGCAATAAAAAATCAGAACCATTTCGGATCAATGAACATTTTGGAATAATTGAATTTGGAGGTTTCTGCACAACGCGAAATCAATGGCGAATAAAACAGATTTCTTCTGACACGATGGTCGTAGATGTTCGTTATGTTGAAGAGAGTACCGTAAAGTATATAGAGAATGAAAAACTAATAAAACTGTTGCCAACAACACCTAAACTGCATTAAAACGCAGTTTAGCCAAACCGTTGGGGTGCATTAAAAGAAACCAAATACGAGGAAGTTCAATAGGCTATAAGCAATAAAAAAATCTTTATTTTACTTCTATGGATTTTGAAACAGAGGTCAAATCAATTAAAGTAAAGCGCGGTGAAGTTTTGCAAGGCGCTGGCGACATAAGTAAAAAGGCTTTTAGAGTGGAAAGCGGTTGCCTAAAAAGCTATGTGCTCGATAGTTCAGGAAAAGAACACATCATCCAATTTGCACCAGAAAATTGGCTCATATCAGACATGGCCAGTTTTTTTAATCAAGAACCCTCCAAAATATTTATTGAAGCCATCGAGGACTCTAACCTTCAAGTTTTTTCTCATGATGCTTATTCTGATTTAGAAAAATTGAATGATCGCTTTATTCTTGAAATGAATCATAAACTGCGCAACAGTTTAATAGCCAGTAATAAGCGGCTCATCGCCCTGCTATGTGCCACAGCTGAGCAACGGTATATTGAGTTCACCCAAACGTACCCAATGCTTGTTCAGCGTTTGCCATTGAAACTGATTGCCTCTTACATTGGCATTACCCCCGAATATTTGAGTGAAATCAGGCGCAAACTCGCAGGGAAATAGCTCTGTCTTCATTTCTTAAGGTAGCTTAAGTTTTAATAATTAGGGACAACTGAAATTTGTGCCATTAATAATTTTAAAACAATAAGAAATGAAAACATCAAAATTTTTACTGGCTTTATCGACTATCATAGTTCTATCAGCTTTCACTTTCAAATCATCTGTTAATTGGAAAATTAGTGATGGTTATTCAGTTAAATTTTCTGGAACTGATGCCGAAGGCATTTTCAAAGACCTTGAAGGTGATGTGCAATTCGACAATGCAAATCCTGAAAGCTCATCCTTTATGTTTACCGTAGCGGTTAATTCTATAAATACAGGAAAGGGCATGAAGAACAAACATGCTGTTAGCGACAAGTGGTTTGATGCAGCGAAATACCCAAATATAACCTTCAAGTCTAGCTCTGTTTCAAAAGCAGGAGATGCATTCAAAGTAACTGGCATTATGAGCATACATGGTGTGTCAAAAGAAATGACAATACCTTTTGCATTCAACGACAATTCATTTTCATCCCAATTTTCAGTCAACCGAATGGACTTTGGTGTTGGAACCATGAAGGGAATGTCTAAGAAGGTATCCAATGAAATTAAACTCGATGTGACTATCCCAGTCACCAAATAAGGCGCCATGAATACAAAACACCTTTTGTGGCACGGAATCATTTCCAGTGTATTTGCAAGTATAGCTGGCGTTGTATACTTTGAGGTTTATCAATATCTCATGTTAACTGAATTCAACTCAGTAGTAAACTGGAGTTCAATCATAGGTGCGAGCACATTGGGTTGTTTGTTGATGACCTTGGGCTATTGGGGGCTTTTAAAATTGAAACTCATCCGATTTATAGGATGGTTGAACTTTATTTATGCAATACTTTCATTCGCAAGTATCATAGGTGCAATGGATGCTTCACTTCCGTTAGATATTGATTTCCCTGAACTCTTTCCAGGACTTGTAGTACCCATGCACTTCTTTCCGGCTCTAGCCTTTTTCACTTTTCAACCTTTTTTTCAAATCACTAAATCAAATTAAAAATGACAACTACACAAAACAACAAAACAATGCACATCATTCTTTGGGTGTTGCAAGGACTTTTCGCAGCCATGTTTCTTATGGCAGGTCTGACTAAACTATTTCAACCAATAGAAGCAATGGCCGAATCAATGCCATGGGTATTAGACGTACCAGAAGGATTAGTACGCTTCATTGGTATAAGTGAGTTTTTGGGAGGAATCGGTTTGGTTCTTCCATCATTATTACGCATTAAACCAGCATTGAGCGTATGGGCATCTTTGGGGCTGGCCACCGTTATGGTTTTTGCAGCTATATTCCATGCTTCAAGAGGTGAATTTCCAGCCATAGGGGCCAATGCCCTTTTCATCGTATTCTTAGGCCTTATTGCCTGGGGAAGGTCTAAGAAAGCACCAATTGCTGCAAAATAAAAGCGATTTCGAAACATTAATAAAGTAATCTACAATGCAACGCAATGACTTTATAAAAGCACTATTGGGTAGCGCATCATTGATAGCAATGGATGGTTTTTCATCCATTGCTAATTCTTTTTCAAGCATGAATATACCGTTAGACAATACAGGCAGGTATGCGACATTCGGGGCCATACATCTCAACATAACTAATTTAGACAATAGCATAGGCTTTTACACGGAACTGGTCGGAATGAAGTTAAGGACAGGTTCTGAAAAATCTGCCGAGCTTGGCACCGAATCCAAAACACTTTTGGTCTTGCATCAATCAGCCAAATCTCGTTTCAAGAAAGGATACAGTGGACTTTATCATTTCGCAATTCACGCACCTAACGCACGTGAGTTTGCCAATATGGTGAAACGCGTATTTGACAAAAAATATCCGAGTTCTCCTGTGGATCACACCATGTCTAAATCGCTCTATTTAGATGACCCAGATGGCATTAATGTCGAGTTCACATTAGAAACTCCCGAACGATTTAAACGAGTGGTGACAGATCATGGAATCGGAATAGAAGATATGGACGGCAATATCCGCAGTGCTTCTGCTCAATTGGACTTGAATGAAGTCCTGTCGCACGCTGATATTTCGAAACCTAATAACATCATTGATAAAGACACCTATCTAGGTCATATTCATCTCTATGCAAACAATGTCGAAGCGTCTAATTCCTTCTATCAAAAAATTGGATTTGAATCTTTCAACTTCCTGCCCAAGTTCATGTATGCCGATGTAGGAGCAGGCGGCTCGTACAAACATCGAATAGCCATGAACTCTTGGCATGGCCAGAATAGACCCTTGGCTCCAATTGAAAGTGCTGGAATGAGACATTTTCACATTATTTTCGACAGCAAGGAACGTCTGGAAATGGCCATTATGAATGCTCCTGATTTTAGTAAAAAAGATGGAGAATATTGGCTGATTGATCCAACTGGAAATAAATTCTGTTTGACTTATCTTTAGGCTTTACTCAAAGCAAAAAACGTTCGTGCTCTGTAAGTAATCGTATAGAGAAAAAACGCACCCCAACAACACCTATACGCAATACCCTTCGGGACACTGCGCATAGCCAAACCGTTGTGGTGCATTAAAAAGAAACCGTGAAAACAAAGAAAATCCGCGGACATAAAAGAAGATGGAAGGAAATTGAAAGTTGGCGTCTTGACAATTTAGACCTCAATCTGACTGACTATTTACTAAACGAAAGAGACCGTTGCTATTCAAAAATTAGGGTTCACCCTTGGAGCGGCATTTCATTAACAAATAGTATAACTCCTAAACCAACACGAAAGACAAAACAAAAAATACTCAAAGGACTTTTGGACATCTACGAAGATTGGAAAAGCCAACTCGACAAGCTCGGACAACCCTATTATTTAAAAATTTGGCTTTTTGAGCCGCGCTTTTCTCAATCACAGGTTGTGTGTGCAATTGGCGACAGTGTTGACTTTTATGAAAACACTTTTTTCAAACCAGACGAGTCAAAAAAGTTGAACCCCGAGAAATATGGACAGTTGCAGGATGAAATTGAAAATTTTAATTGGGAATATAGACTTGATGAAGACCACTTTGACAACAGCGAACTAGGTGACCCAGAATTATACGCAACATTAGCGGACTATGAAGAAGATAAAAAGTGGTTTGAAAAAATGCTAAAAAAGCCACACAGAACAACGAAATTTAAAGAGCCAATTGGAGAAGCGACTGAATCATATTCATTCAAAAAAGGAGATGTTTGGCTTGGAGAAAAATAAAAAAGCACCACAACAACGCATATAACTTATGGCGGGTGAACGGCTGCCAGCAAGGTTTTCGCTTCGTAGCCAGCTTTGGTTTCGGTGGACAGGAAAGTGCTTCGAAACCGCCACAAGCCATATGCAAAACGTTAGCATTTATATACAGCCAGGCCCAAAAAAATCTGTGTGAAAAGTTGGGCCTTTATGAAAATCGTTTTCAAAGCCGCCAATGAAGAAGCAGCGCAGGATGACAATCATGACGGACGAATTCGAGCGAAAATTTTTTGGTGTTTAAAGACAGTTTTGACCAAAAACGCGCCGCCTAAAAAATGAATACATTGAGCGTGAAAACCGCAGCGCATTTGACCAGCTTGAAGGAAAAGCTTCGAGGTAATTTTTTGCTGAATAAGGAAAGTTTTGACTGACATGCGCGCCGCTAAAATCGCGATCCGCAGCCTTTCGAATTTTGACCATTTTGCGCAGGAATGTCGTTGAGTAAAAACTTGCTGCATAAAGACAACTTTGAGAAAAGGCCGCGCAGGAAAAGTTCGTTACTCATTGGCTGACAAATGCGTTTGCGCAGGACAGCTTTGCGATTAGAAAAAGAAATACAAATGCTAACAATGCATAAGCACAAAACGGCTAATGATGCTCACGGCTTCGTCCGTTCGTTTTTTGGTAAAGCATATATTTTGGATATTTACCAAACTGAGCGATAAGCCGTTCAGTGCTTATGCGAACCGTTAGCGCGCATACAAAGAAGGCCCAAAAATCGGTGTAGAGAAAAGGGCCTTTAACAAATCGTGTTCAAGAACCGCCAATGAGAATCGCGGCGCAGGACGACAATCATGACGGACGAATTAAACCGAAAAAAATTTTGTGTTTAAGGACTGTTTTGAGGAAATACGCGCCGCCCAAAGAATGATAATCTCGAGCGTGAAAACCGCAGCGCAATTTGACCAGCTTGAAGGAAAAGCTTCGCGTGAATTTTTTGTTGAATAAGGAAAGTTTTGACTGAATAACGCGCCGCTAAAATCGCGGTCTGCAGCCTTTCGCGTTTTGACCATTTTGCGCAGGACAATCTTTGTGAAAAATACTTGGCGCTTAATGACAGTTTTGTGAAAAGGCTGCTCAGGAAAGTTCCGTTCCTCATTGGCTAACAAAATCGTTTCTGCAAGACAGCTTTGCGCTTTATTGAAACAAAAAAATACGCGCGCTAACAATGCATAAGCACAAAACGGCTAATGATGCTTACTGCTTCGTCCGTTCGTTTTTTGGTAAAACATATATTTTGGATATTTACCAAACAGAGCGATAAGCCGTTCAGTGCTTATGCGGACCGTTAGCTTTAATTAATGATGAAAAAACTATTACCATTATTTATCCTATTTATCGCAATAGGATGTAAGCACCCTCAGACAGAAACGCCCAATACTTTAGTCGGTGTTTATGATAGCTATATTCCGAGTCAAAAAAAGCAAAATGAATTGAGGTTGCATTATAACGCGACGCTTACCTTAGGAGGAAAGCTAGAACTAAAAAATGATTGGAGCTTTTATTTAGCCTACCCACCATTTACTATAAACGGAACATGGAAGGTAAAACAAGACTCTTTGTATTTACATGCGACCCAAAAAGAATATACCAAAAGTCAGGACGACAAACCCGATAAGGAAGAGATGGATGAAATCATTGCGTATGGAATTGCGGAGGACGAAATATTTAGAATCATAAGAAGCACTGAGATACGTCGGTTGGAGTTTCTAAAAAAAGAAAACTAAAGCTAACAACAAATAAACGCAAGGCGGTTACTCACGTTTTCAAAGTGCGATTTATATTGCAAATGATAAGATCGAACTTTAACAACAAGTAATAAATACCGCCCAGACGTTTATTCAAACCGTTAGAGGCAATGTACCCATCTAACCGGAGACTGCGACACG
>CAXBPM010000194.1:0-6601 GCA_963977345.1 uncultured Roseivirga sp. | reverse complement strand
CCACAGCAAGTTTTAAATCTCTGCTGGCGGTGGCGGAGGAGATCTCTTTGAAATGTTTGAGGTACTCTATTCTCGAAAACTCTGACCCCGTAAATTTCTCTTTGAAAATCATCAAGCGATCATGGTTTGAAAGGCTCGGTCGTTGACTGTCCAAAACAATGGTCAGCGCATCATGGATTACGCTTAGCATAAACTCAATAAAAGGAGTGGCTTGCCCTAATTTATCTGACCTGTTTAAGGATAGATAATACTGATCTTGTTTTTCTTTAATGATTGATTCAACGGGGATGAACTCAAACAAGGGGTTGTGCTGGGTTAGAATGACGGTTTGCCATAAGCGTCCCATTCTTCCATTTCCGTCTACAAAAGGGTGTATAAACTCTAGTTCATAATGGAAAACACAGCTTTTGATGAGGGGGATGTCATCGCTTTGCTTGAGGTATTTAAAAAGCTCGTTCATCAAGCCATTTACAATTGGGCCAGGCGGTGCCAAATGTTGAACTTTTGATCCTTTGACCACTCCAACGCCTGTTTTTCTAAACTCGCCAGCCGAATCAATCAAATTGACCATCAATGTTTTGTGTGCTTTTTTGAAGTCGCTGATGGAGTCAAACTTGTAAGCCTGAATGCTATCGTAAACTGTAATGGCATTTTTTACTTCGGTAATGTCTTTGGCAGGAGCAATTACCCTTTTGTTGTCTAGTAGGGCTGTTATTTGTTCAACTGTTAGCGTGTTTCCTTCAATTTCAAGTGATGACTGAATGGTTTTGATTTTATTCCTTTTTCTTAATTCAGTTTGGGGTTTAATTAAATGTGAAGCATTGATCTCACCAATCCGCTCCGAAATGGAGGAAATGAGCTTTAAAATAGAGTTAGTTATTTCGTAAGGTGGCTTCATGATAGTATCATATGATACTATCAAATGTAAGTAATGTTTTGAGGAAATTGAAAATACTGCTTAGATCCGACAAGAATTAAGAGGGGTTGCAACAGTGATTTAGTTCCTTCGCTGCCACTCAGGATGAAAAGGAGAGTGCAAATAACGGCCTCTTTGTTTGCCATGAGCCTGCCTGATTTCTACGGATTATTCATTCCTTCTTTGCGCACCTCTGTGTCCTTTGCGGTTAATCCTTTGGTTTATTACGCCCCTTCAGGGCTTAAATAGGAGGGGTGCTTTTTACGAAGGGTTGCACCCTTCGTTTAGATGTAACGCCCTTTCAGGGCTGGGAGAGGTAGTCTTCTTTTGCTCTTTATCGCTTTTAATAAACTAGATATTTTGAACTGAAAGCCTTGAAAGGGCGAGATATTATAGGGACGGGTGTAGCCCGTTCCCTGTATAGCACAAAATTAAATAAGCCCTGTAAGGGCGAGATAGCTTTAATTCCTTCCCCCGAAGCGATCGGGGTCAGGATGAAAAGGAGAGTGCAAATAACGGACTAATGTAGTAGATATGCTGGTGAAGAATACTGACAGTGGTGAAAATCCTCGTTGCAAACGAGGATTAGTGGGTTGCCATGAGCCTGCCTGATTTCTACGAATTATGCATTTCTTCTTTGCGCACCTCTATTCCCTTTGCGGTTAACCCTTTGCTCTCCTTAGAAAAATATTTTCTCAATAACTGTGATGTTTTACCTGCTCTCGCGAATAATAAAGCGAGGTGCGAGGCAATATCGCTTTGCACTAAAGTCTGAAGGCCAGAAAAATAACAACCATTCAAATACTTAAAATCATGAAAACTCAAATCAACAAATCACTTAAATCACTTACTGTACTCACTTTTTTTGCTGTGCTATTTTTAACCATTAGTTGTTCGGACAATAAATCGGCTACGCAAGAGCTTGCTGGTTCTGAAACGAAAGTTTCGGCACCTAAAATAGACATTCATACTGCCGTGGTGACAGGTGATATGGAAGCACTCAAACAACACGTTGCCGCTGGTTCCGATATCAACAAAAAAGACCCAATGGGAGGCTCAAGCCCACTCATCACTGCGTCTTTATTTGGTAAAACGGAAATGGCTAAAGCACTGATCGATGCTGGTGCGAATATCAACTTCACTAATAATGAAGGCTCTACTGCACTTCATACCGCAGCATTCTTTTGCCGAACCGAAATTGTGCAAATGCTATTAGACAAAGGCGCTGACAAAACGGTGAAGAACAATTATGGAAGTACAGCTTATGAGTCTGTGGCAGGGCCTTTCAAAGACATTAAAAGTACTTATCAAATGATGGAGCAAATGCTGGCGCCAATGGGGCTGAAAGTGGACTATGACTACCTCGAAAAGACGAGGCCTGTGATTGCCGAAATGTTGAAATAATCTCAGTCAGTTCTTAAGTCAAGAAAGATGTCAGCGATAAGCAGAAGATACGATATTGATTGGGTGAGGGTCATTGCCATAGGTTTGCTTTTGATCTATCATGTAGCCATTGGCTTTCAATTTTGGGGTGGGATGATTGGGTTTATTACCAATAGCGAGCCTTGGGGAGCATTATGGACACCCATGACCATGCTCAATATTTGGAGAATACCGCTGCTGTTTTTTGTATCGGGAATGGGCGTTTATTTCGCCATTCAAAAGAGAGATTGGAAGCAGCTTTTGAAAGAGCGCGCAGGCCGGATTCTAGTTCCTTTTATCTTTGGCGTTTTCGTTATTGTTCCCATTCATGTGTACCTCTGGCAAAGCTATTATCACTGGGATTTGAGTTATAATGCAAACCCCGGTCACCTCTGGTTTTTGGGTAATATTTTCGCTTATGTAGTGCTTCTAGCGCCTGTTTTCTTTTACCTCAAAAAGTACCAAGAAGGAAGAATAGTGAAGGGAATCAAGAAAGCATTGAGTAGCCCATTGGGTTTGGTGCCTGTGATTCTCGCCTTTGTTGCTGAAGCACTCATTATTGACCCCATCCCATTCGAGCTGTATGCTATGACATTACACGGTTTCTTTTTGGGTCTGCTGGCATTTTTCTTCGGTTTTTGCTTTGTATTGAGCGGGGCCGCTTTCTGGAAGATGCTTTTAAAATGGAGGTGGTTATTCTTAACGGTCGCAATCGCCCTCTATGTTGTTAGGTATGTAGAATTCGAATCGGTGGCTCCCGGTTATTTAATGGCCATTGAATCAAACCTATGGATCTTTTCAGTTTTTGCGTTTAGCTACAAATATTTAAACAGACCAAGCAAAGCTTTAAGCTATTTGAGTCAGGCGGCTTACCCGGTTTACATTTTGCACATGATCTTCATCTACCTCGGTTCGTGGGTCATATTTCCGCTAGAGATTGCAGCGCCTTTAAAGTTTGTTTTGGTACTATTATTTACGGTGTTGGGAGCTTTCATTGTGTATGAATTCATCATCAGAAGAGTGAGAATCATTCGGCCTCTGTTTGGCCTGAAAGTGAAGTAATGCGATGTGTTGAGGTGTTAATGTGTTGTATAGTTAAGGGTATGATTGCCCGATAGTCAGGCAAGTTCCGTTAGGGTCTATAATCGAGAATTCCTTTTGCCCCCAAGGTTTAGATTCTAGTTTTACACTCACCCTGACGGAAGGACTGCTTTTTGACAACTTATCATAGAGAGCCTCAATGCCTTCATCCATCCTCAGGTAAATCATAAAGTCAGATTTGGTCGGGATAAGCGCTGGAAAGGAAAAGAATTGAAGTTCTACATCTCCTAAATCCATGATCAAATAGTCACCATAATCTGACCTGAGGGTGAAGTCCAGATGGTTCACATAAAAGGCAAGCGTTTTCTGCTTGTCAATAAATGGGAGTTTGGGTGCTATGGACTTAATCATACTCGGGTTTTTACTATTTCAATAACTCGTCTAACACACCAAAAGCTGCTTCGGTACTTCCTACAAAGCGATTAATGATTTTTCCTTCTGGGTCTAAGATGAACTTGGTAGGAAAGCCTGCCACATTGAGTTTTAGCACAAGGTCTTCGTTTTCGTTTTGGGCCAATACTTGTTGCCAATCATAGCCGTTTTTGTCGAGAAAATCCATCATTTTCTCCATGCTGTCACCGCTGTTGATGCCCAGAATAGTCAATTGATCTTTGTATTTCTCTTGGTATTCTTTCACTGTTGGCATTTCTGCAACACAAGGGCCACACCAAACGCCCCAGAAATCCACCAAAACGTATTTGCCTTTTAAGCTGTAGAGCTCGAAAGTCTCGCCATTAGGTGTAGCATTGCTGGTGAAATTCGGAATAATTTTCCCTTCCATGGTAGACTCAATTCCTTCTACTCTTTGTGCAACGGCTTCATAGTAAGTGTAATCCACTAAGCTTTTATCGAAAGACTTAAAGATTTTAATGGCCTCTTCTTGTGATACTTGGCTACGTACCATCATATCTGACAAGTACCATGCAGCAGCTTGTGACTTCGGGTTTGAAACCACAAACTCCTTTTTCAGCTCCTCCACTTTTTCGTTCAACAGGTTCATCGAATCAGTAAGCACATCATAACGTGGGTCGGTATCTTCTAGCTTGTTTTGCTTCAACTGAATGTTCACTGCTTGATTTAAAAGCGGGAAGATTTTGCTATTAATGCTGGCCAAGTCGTCATTGGCTTGGGTTCCGGTAGGGTAGGCGTCTATGAAGTCGGTAACTACTCCTTTAAACTCGATATAATCGCCAGGGCTGGCTAAAAAAGCAAACTGAGAAGACTTGGCGGGGTAGTAACCATTTTCTGTTCTTTTGATCGTGCTTTCCACATTCGGCCAAAACACCATAAACTCAGGTTCACTGATTTTCGCTGTGTAACTAAACTTTCCATTCTCAACAAAAATGGAGTCAGAAACTCTATTCCCTTCCGCATCCTTGTAGCTTCTCGACATGTATTCAGTGTCGAGCCCCTTGATGGTTCCAGTCACTGTAAAGCTATCGGGAGCTACTTTTACTTCTGGCTGACAGGCAAAAAGTACTGTGGTGAGTAAAAGCAAGAAGGTGGTTTTTTGTAATAGGTTTTTCATAGTGGTTTCTTAATGAATGTGAAGGTCAATTTTTTAAAGCAACTCGTCTATCATGGTGCGTACTTTTTCTTCTGAAGGACGAGGAGCAAAGGCGGTAATAATGTTGAAGTTCTCGTCAATTAAAAGATAGCGTGGAATGCCATTGATTTTATAATCGGCCAATTCTGCCTGACTGATCAAATAGGTCTTTTCTGTCCAGCCTTTCTTCTGAATGTAGTTTTCCCAGGCCTTAACGTTCGTGTCGATAGAAATGGAAAGGAATTCAATGTCTTTGCCTTTATAGTCTTCTTTTAACTTTTCATAGGCTGGTTCTTCGGCAATACAAGGGCCGCACCAGGTTGCCCAAAAATCGACATAGATAATTTTTCCTTTGTATTGAGAGAGCGGATGCTTTTCACCGCTTTGGGTGTTCATTACAAAATCGTACGCGGCATGGCCTGGATCAAGCGTATTGTAAGAAGAAAGGGTGTATTTAATGGCGTCCTGGTAGTCAGGGTTGTTCAATTCAGCCATTACGGTTTTCGATTGAACTACAATGCTATCCACTAGGCCTGCATTTTTGAGCGTGTACAAAAAGGATTCTGTCTTTTGAAATTCCTTCATTTCAGGGCTCGGGTCGAAGCCTGTGAAAAAGCCACTACTTCTGAATTTCTGGTTACCGAATACCCCGAGCATATCTCTGAAATTGGGGTGTTCCATGTATTTGTTTTGGTCTAAATTGGCCGTTTTCTCATTCAGGAGCTCCTGAACTGGCGTCATGGCCTTTATCCAATTTTCATCACTAAACTCGAAGTAATCTTTAAAGCTGGCGTAAATCGGGAAGCTTTCAAGGGTGTTGATAAAATCTAAATCGAGTCTAAGCTTTTCGAATTCTTTGAACTGAGCAGAAGCATTTTTTACGCTTTCTAGTTTGGTTAATCTGGCTGCGTTTTCTGTTTCGGCCAGTTTAACGATGTCTTGAACATCAGGAGATTTTACCTCTCTTCCGCCAGAAAGGTAGGAGCCGCTTTTGGGAAAAGGAACATCCATTAAATAGCGATTCACTTCTGCACCTTTACCTTCAAAAGTAGCCTTGTTCGGATCCATATAATCAAGGCTCACCACCAAGCTGTCACCGGGGCTTAAGTACAGTTGGTTTCTTCCAACGCTATAATATCCTTCTTCTTCTAGCCAGAATGAAGTAGAGAAAAGATTGTTAGCGTCTACGGAAAGCTCAACGTTTTGATCACCTGTTAAACTTGCTAGGCTGCCTCTGGCGCTTAGGGTTTTGGTGGCGTTATTGAAATTGATAAGCTCACCTTGGATGACCACTGTTTTTGGAGTCTCTTCCTTTTCAGGAGAACAACCAGTGAAGAAAAGAAAGGCAAGTAGGGAAATAGAGAGCGCTCTGAGTTTGATCATGGACTTTGGCCAATGGGTTAATGAAAAACGGTTTGAAATTAGCCATTTATACGCCTAATATCAAACCGCCTTGTTTGGATGTCCAAGTATTTTCTAAGGAAGACTGTTTTCTTTTTTTAATGTTTTAATGTCTGCAATCAATTGGTTTATAGCCACTTTGTTCAAACCGTTATAGATACCTCTGATGTGTCTGTTTTGATCTACCAAAACGAAGTTCTCGGTATGAAGAAACT
>CAXBPM010000193.1:0-6612 GCA_963977345.1 uncultured Roseivirga sp. | reverse complement strand
TATCTCGATTTCCTATTCGTCAACAACAACTTGGCCCTTTACTATATGGGGATTGGACAGTTTGAAAAAGCGCTCCCCCTACTCAGAAAACCAGTAAAAATGGCCGAAGAAAATAAATGGAATATGGCGCTTGAATCAAATTACCGAAGGCTTTCGCAAACGTTTGCAGCATTAGGCCAAATGGATTCGAGTTATATCTACAGTAAAAAATCTTACGAAGCACAACTCATAAACTTGGCAAACAAATCGGCCATTGCTGTTGAAGAATTGACTGCGACATATGATAAAAATGTAGCTGAAGAAAGCCTCAAAGAGCAGCAGCAAGCAACATTAACAGCTGAAAATGGTGCTCGTGAAGATAGGGAAGCGCTTATTGCCACTGTTGTGGTTTCCTTAATTTTATTAGGGCTTACCCTTCTCAGCTTTCGGCTTTATGCCCGAAATAAGAAAAAAGCCAATGAGCTTTCCGAGCAACAGCAGATCATTAAAGACTCGAACACTCAGCTTACCAATGCACTTAACCAGACAAAAGTGCTTTATAGGGAACTTAACCACAGGGTAAAAAACAACTTGAGCGTACTTTCCTCATTGATCTATCTGCAAGAATCAGCCGAAAAAGACATTAGTCAGAAAGAAATCTATCAAACGTTAAGGCATCGTATTCAATCCATAGCCCTAGTACACGAAAATCTTTATGCCTATAATGAAGCGCTGAAAATCAACTTCCAGACCTATTTAGAGCAACTCGTACCACATATCGGCCAAGCCTTAGACTTGGGTAAATCTATTGATTACAGAATCAAGTGCGACAAGCTAATAGTTGAAATGGAAGAGGCTGTTCCTCTGGCCATGATCATCAATGAGTTAATTACAAACTCTCTTAAACATGCCTTTACCCATAAAGACAGTGGTAGAATTGATATTGACTTAGAGATTATTGACGATAAGCGCGTTCTACACTATAGAGATAATGGTATTGGTTTGAACAATTCAGATGGCCAATCAGACCCAAAATCATTGGGTATGCGACTTGTAAAGCTACTCGCCCAACAACTAAAGTGTACTCTAACTTATCAAGGAGATAAAGAAGGTGCCTATTTCAGAATTGAGTTGAAGAAATTTATTTATTGAAGTTTCTACTTCGAAACGCAGTCTTTTCAACCAGCCATTTTTAACAAAGCCGGTATTTAAACTATAATCCTGTCATTTCTGCTGCCTCTTTGCGCGTTTTTATATCCATTTTTCCATAGATATTCTTAACATGAAACTTAACAGTGTTTATAGAGATAAACAATGTGTCTGCAATCTCTCGGTTGGAACATCTTCTAGCCAAAAGATTGAGCACTTCTACTTCGCGTTCTACCAAGTCGTACTTCTTCACTAAGTCTGCAATATCAATTGGCTCTAAGTCCACATCGAGCTTTCGGATTATCTTAATTCTGTTTTCCAGAATGTTCTTTATTCGAGCTAGGAACTCTGTAGAGCTAAATGGTTTGGTCAAATAATCATCAATACCCAAAGTAAGTGCATAGAGTTTATCGTCATGGTCAGCCCTTGCCGTCAGCATTACCAGCGATACTTGATGCAATGTTTTGTCCTTTTTTATCGCCTCTAATAACTCAAAGCCATCCATTACAGGCATCATCACATCCGAGATCACGATATCAATCCTTTCGGCTTTTAGTATACCCAATGCAATCTTACCATTCTCGGCCAGCCTAATTTCAAAGTATGGAGCAAGGGTTTTGGCAATGAAAGAGCGCATTTCAGGGTGATCTTCGGTAACTAGAAGTACTGGTTTATCTACTTCAAACTTCTTTGAATAACTAGAGATGGTTTCATTTAAGGCAATTTCCAATTCTTCACTTTCAATAACTGAAGGTATAAATATGGTTTCTTCAAAGACTTCTTTGATCGGTAACGTCAAAGTAAATGTGGCCCCCTGCCCCAGTTTACTATCTACTGTCAAGCGCCCACCATGTAAATGCGTAAGCTCCTTTGCCAACGCCAAACCAATCCCTGTACCGCCTTCTGCTTTCTTGTCGGGTTGGTCAGATTGATAATAACGATCAAAAACATGGTGGATATCGGCAGGGTGGATGCCAACACCATTGTCGGTTACCTTTACGGAAAGTAAATTCTCCTCTATATCCTCATCCACTACCACAGAAATGCTCCCTCCCTCTGGCGTAAACTTCAAGGCATTTGACAATAGATTATTAATGATTTTTGTACATCTGTTTTCATCTATTAGAATAGCCAAGTCTGTTTTAGGGTAAAACTTGTAGGTCAATGTGATCGACTTATGTGCAAAGCCTGATTTATAGTCAGACAGTAGCAATTCAATAAAATTATTGACACGTACAGGGTTCTCCACCAGTTTAAGTTTCCCCCCATCGAGTTTAGCGAGGTCTAAAATCTCTTCTACCAAAGAAAGCAGATTCGCTCCATTCCTAGTGGCGGTTTCCAAGGTCTGGCGTATTTCTGGATCATTGATTTTGTCACTATGTATCAGCGACTCCAAAGGTGCATTGATAAGCGTAAGCGGTGTCCTTAATTCATGAGAGATATTGGCAAAAAGCCTCGATTTAACTTTATCTAAGGCTTGTAGTTTCTCATTTGTTTTGGCAATTTTTCTTCTACTCCAGAAGATGAAACCCGCAATCAGTAGCAGTAAAAACAAGGTGATGACCAAAATTTGCCTTTGCCTTCTTTGAAGCTTTTGTTCGGTAAGAAGGAGATCGTTTTTCAATTCAACCCTATCCACTTCATGTGAAACCTCCACTTCAGCCAAATTTTGATAATATTTATCGCTATTGATATCTGATTGGATATAAAAAAAACCATGGTAATAGTCCAGTGCTTCTTTGTACATGCCTTTGTTTCTATAACAAACCGCTAAGTTGTTGAACGAATTGGATGCAAGCCCTTTAATTCCAGCACGAATAGACACATCAAGCGCCTCCAAGTGATATGGAATGGCCTTGTCATATTCCTGTTTAACAAGAAATTCATAGCCCATATTATTGAGAATATGGGCCTGGATAATAAAATCCCCCGCTTCTTTGGCCACCGTTAAAGCCTCTTGAAACATACCAGCCGCATTTAAATGCCTGGCCAAAGATTCCATCATAAGTGTATCCGACCTATTTAAATCTGCTCTTAAAAGCTCAATCGCTGTTCTTGCATACTCTAATTTTATTTCAGCGTCATGCTCCAACAGAAATTTCGAATAAAGCATGTAAGATTTACTCAGTGGATCATTTATGGTTTCAAATATTTCAATGGCTCGCTCAAAATAGTACTCATATGGGCGGTCTATTAAATTCCCAAATCGAATGTTGTTTGCTATTTCGAAACACGCAATGGCTATGGTCCTATTTTCCTTAAGTTTTTCCGCCAAATAAAGAGTTCTTGTATAATATTTGTAGGAGTCCTTTACGTTTTCTGCTCTTTTAGACTCCCAACCTAATCTCTCATTCAATTTCATTTCCAATCTCTCATCCCCACTTACTTTATCCAATTGAGCTTTGAGTGCTATAATTTTACCCTCCGATTTCTCGTTTTTTAGATCATCTAAAACTTTTACGAGCTCCTGTGCTGCCATATCTTCTGACAATAATCGAACTATGGAATCTGATTTTGCAGATAACTGATAGGTATGAACTTGACCATTAGAGGTCATTGGGTTGATGAACAAAATCAAATGAATGAACGCCACTAAGTATTTGAAATGGAAATTTCTTCGCTTCTTAGTTGAAGTCATATTAGGCGCAAATTAACAGCAAGGTTGAATAGTAAAAAAAATTACAGTTTGTCCAGTTTCATATTTCATAAACAATCTGATTATGAGAATAAGCAATATAGTATATAATTTAGATCAGCTGAAGGCTTATTGGCGATAGAGACATTTAGTTTACGTACTTTTTCGCAATACCATTTTAGAGATAATTTTTTCATTTTATTCTACAATGGAGATGTACTTTTCGCAAAGAACCCTGTCTGTTTCTGATTTCGTCAACTCCTTGTACAAATAATAAAAAACACCACCAATATTGGTCGCCATAAGTGCTTCACTCTTCTGAAAACTGAACATAATCGATGACCTAAATCTTTGAGAATTAATTATAGTTGAGCACCATCAACTTCGTAAACACCCCTCCTACTATCATCGCCTCATAAGCCGAAATGATTTCTGAAAATCGCCAAAAGTAAATACTTCGTAAAGATTCTATTTGGGATAAACCAACCCTAATGTAGGCATTTCCACTAGCCCCAATATTAGGCGAAAGCATCATATAGGAACTGATTTCTACCCTTAAGTTTGTTTAACTAGTAATTCAGACAACTTATGATTTTAACCACACATAAAGAACAGCAGGTAGGTTCAAAAGTAATAGGCATAAACACAACTGGAAGGCCAGTTTGCATCTGACATCTCCAATATAAATGGGAGAGGATAAGACCCAAAGAAAAGAACACATCCCTCGCCTAAAAAGTCGGAATAGAATTAAAGCCTAAATAAAACTCCTGAACCATGTTCAAAACCAATCTTAGTCAACTAATTCTTATCCCCTGTATATTCATTGCTTTAAATCTGGGACTCAATGCACAATCAGTTGGTATAGGAAGTATTGATTTCAAACCAGACAGTGCTGCAATCCTAGAGTTAAAATCTAATAATCAAGGTTTACTCATACCTCGATTATCAAGCCAACAAAAACAAGCAATAGCTAACCCTCCCCTTGGACTCCTAGTATTTCAAATTGACGAACCTGTCGGATTTCATTTTTATTCAAAAACTGGCTGGAATTATTTAATCGATTTTGATCAGCAACAGAACGTTAGTTTTCAACAATTAAGTTTTGATGAAACAACTGGTCTCTTAACCTTAGAAAATGGCGGGTCTGTTAAACTAGGCCCCTCTTTTAAGGGAAATACGCTTTTAAGTGACGCTACAAACCCTACTTCTTCTGATGGTATAGATGGTGACTTCTTCATCAACACCTCCTCTTTAGATCTATTCGGACCTAAAACAAACGGAAGCTGGGGAAGTGCAACTTCTATTGTTGGTACTCAAGGAATTCAAGGTATTGCTGGGGCTAATGGAATCAATGGCACAAACGGACTAGATGGCGCTAAAGGTGACAAAGGTGATCAGGGAATCCAGGGTATAGCTGGAGCTGATGGTACTAAGGGCGAAAAAGGCGATCAAGGTGTTGCTGGAACGAACGGTACTAACGGAGTTGATGGTGCAAAAGGCGACAAAGGCGATAAAGGCATTCCCGGAGCAAACGGTGCGGCTGGAACGAATGGCACAAATGGAATTGATGGTGCTAATGGAGATAAGGGTGACCAAGGTATCGCTGGAACCAACGGTACTAACGGTACTAACGGACTAGACGGAACAAATGGCACAAATGGAGCTGAAGGTGCTAAAGGAGATAAAGGAGATAAGGGTGATCAAGGTATTGCTGGAACTAATGGCACTAACGGAGTTGATGGTGCAAAAGGAGATCAAGGAATTCAAGGAATAGCTGGGGCTGACGGAACTAATGGCACAAACGGTCTAGATGGTGCTAATGGACTAGACGGATCAAATGGCACAAATGGAATTGATGGTGCTAAAGGAGATAAGGGTGACCAAGGTATCGCTGGAACGAACGGTGCAGATGGTACTAATGGAATAGACGGAACAAATGGCACCAATGGAGTTGATGGTGCTAAAGGAGATAAGGGTGACCAAGGTATCGCTGGAACCAACGGTACTAACGGAGTTGATGGCGCTAAAGGCGACAAAGGCGATCAAGGTATTGCCGGAGCAGACGGTGCGGCTGGAACGAATGGACTAGACGGATCAAATGGCACGAATGGAGCTGACGGTGCTAAAGGAGATCAGGGAATCCAAGGGGTAGCCGGGGCTGACGGAACAAATGGCACCAACGGACTAGATGGTGCTAAAGGAGAAAAAGGCGACCAAGGAATACAAGGTATAACCGGAGCTGATGGAATTAATGGTACCAACGGACTAGATGGTGCTAAAGGTGACAAAGGCGATCAGGGAATCCAAGGTGTAGCTGGGGCTGATGGAATTAATGGCGCAAAAGGTGACAAGGGTGATCAAGGTATCGCTGGAACTAATGGCACTAACGGAGTTGATGGCGAAAAAGGTAACAAAGGCGACCAAGGCATTGCTGGTGCAAACGGAGCAGATGGTACTAATGGAATAGACGGAACAAATGGCACGAATGGACTAGACGGATCCAATGGCACAAACGGAATAGATGGCGCTAAAGGAGATAAGGGTGACCAAGGTGTAGCTGGAACGAATGGTACTAACGGAGCTGATGGCGCTAAAGGAGACAAAGGCGATCAAGGTATTGCCGGAGCAGACGGTGCGGATGGAACAAATGGACTAGACGGCACGAATGGCACAAACGGAGCTGTTGGCGCAAAGGGCGATAAAGGCGATCAGGGAATCCAAGGTGTAGCTGGAGCTGACGGAATTAATGGCACTAACGGAGCAGATGGTGCTAAAGGAGAAAAAGGTGATCAAGGAATACAAGGTGTAGCCGGAGCTGATGGAATTAATGGTACAAACGGAACTGATGG
>CAXBPM010000192.1:0-6628 GCA_963977345.1 uncultured Roseivirga sp. | reverse complement strand
AACCTTTTTCTGAGATAATACCAGCGTTAAAGAATTTCTGATCGAAACTCAACCACTTTAATGGCTCTGTTAATTGTTCTTGTTGTATGTCGTTGCTCGATGCTTTTAAATCGTCTAAGTCCTCGGCAAGCGTGTACCATTTGATGGTTGACTTGATACGAGAATCCGATAAGTTCTTCTCGTAACGCTTCATTTGGTGTGCCCAAACAAAGTTCATTTGATCACCAATGATTGTGCTGTTTAGGCCATTGATTTTAATCTCATAACCTACCACATAAGACCCGCCTGCAATTGAATAAATTTGCTCAATTGAGTTCCCTGAGCCTAAATCCATGGTATACTTAAACTGAAGCGAATCACCTTTTACAAGGCTAGTACCTGTTTGGCTTGCTTTAAAGTATAGGTCGGCTATGTTAATGTTTCCTTTAACCGTTTGTAGTGTCAAGGATTGGCTTGTTGAAGCTTCGTCAATAAGCATCAATGGCCTTCCGTCCCAAGTTTTAAATCCTTTTAACTCAACCGATTTTATAATACCACCCTTAGAACTGAAAGTAAACTTTGCTACTTCGTTTTCTATGGTTAAGTCCGTTGCTTCACCTTGAGCACCAGCCGCAAAAACACCATACTTATCAGTATAATCCGTTGCAATGGCATCTGGTAAAGTGGTGTTCGTCTCTTCTTGGCTCGCCTCTTCCTGTGGGGTAGTTACCGCTGCTTGTTCGGTAGTGACTGGCGTTGCTAAATCTTCCTCGGTAACTGGCGGCTTGAAAACGATCGCATAGGTTATTAATAACGCTGCAATCAGGCCGAGACCGATCATCTGATTTCTATCCATCTTCTCTTTATTCTTATTCTTAGTGTTTCTTATTCTGTATTATAGCATCAATGAAGCTCACAAAAAGTGGATGAGGATTCATTACTGTACTTTTTAATTCTGGATGGAACTGAGTGCCAACAAAGTAAGGATGGTTGTCTA
The DNA here is from genome assembly GCA_963977345.1 of uncultured Roseivirga sp. GTDB lineage: Bacteria > Bacteroidota > Bacteroidia > Cytophagales > Cyclobacteriaceae > Roseivirga. Next base: position 5,652 of record CAXBPM010000192.1, on the reverse strand, counting down.
ATTCAACAATTTCTACCAAACCTGATTTTGGGTTGATCCCTGTTGCTTTCAATCCAGCCGCTTCCATTTGTTCTAGATACTTATTATTGAACTCGTATCTGTGTCTGTGCCTTTCGTGAATAGTAGACGTTTTATAGGCCTGATATGCTTTAGACGACTTCTTTAGTTTACATTCATATGAACCCAAACGCATGGTTCCACCATAATCTGTAATCTGTTTCTGATCTTCCATCAAATCAATTACAGGGTGTTTGGTGTCCTTGTCCATTTCAGATGAAGCTGCATCTTCGAAACCTAAAACGTTTCGTGCAAACTCCACTACAGCGCACTGCATTCCCAAACAAATGCCAAAGAAAGGTATATTATTCTCTCTTACATAACGAATAGCTTCAATTTTGCCTTCAATGCCTCTTTCACCAAAACCTGGAGCAACTAATACTCCGTGTAAATTGCTTAGGGCTCTTTTAACGGACTTTTCGTTAATCGTCTCCGAAGAAATCCAGTGAATGTTCACTTTGCACTCTAAGTGGGCACCTGCGTGGATAAACGATTCTGCTATAGACTTATAAGCATCAGGTAATTCTACATATTTACCTACTAAGCCAATGTTTACTTCATTGGTAGGATTTTTAAGCTTGCTTAAGAATGACCTCCATTCGTCAATGTGTGGAGGCTCTTTGTGAGCAAGCTTTAATTTTGTTAAAACACGTTCGTCAAGCTTCTCTTTACGCATCATCAAAGGCACATCGTAGATGGTTTCGGCATCCAATGCTTCGATAACTGAGTTTAACTGCACATTACAGAATTGAGAAATTTTCTTTCTGATTTCTGCAGGTAATGGTTTTTCTGAACGACAAACCAATATGTCTGGTTGAATACCAGCTTCTAGTAATTGTTTTACTGAATGCTGAGTAGGTTTGGTTTTTAATTCTTTGGCAGCAGCTAAATAGGGTATAAGTGTAAGGTGAATAACTAAGAAGTTACTTTCGCCCAAATCCCATTTGGCCTGTCTAACGGCTTCAATAAATGGTAGCGATTCAATATCGCCTACACAGCCTCCGATTTCAGTAATTACAATATCGTAATCACCGGTTTCGCCAAGGCGGTAAAAATTTCTTTTGATTTCATCGGTAATATGAGGGATTACCTGAACCGTTTTCCCCAAATAGTCACCTCTTCGTTCTTTGGTAATTACGTTGTGGTAAATCTTACCAGTAGTAATGTTGTTGGCTTGTGAAGTACGAACATTCAAAAAGCGTTCGTAGTGGCCTAAATCCAAATCGGTTTCTGCCCCATCGTCCGTTACAAAGCATTCGCCATGTTCGTAAGGGTTGAGTGTTCCCGGGTCGATATTAATGTAGGGATCGAATTTCTGGATGGTGACACGGTATCCTCTTGCCATCAGGAGGTTACCGAGTGAGGAGGCAATAATTCCTTTCCCTAAAGAAGAGGTAACACCACCAGTAACAAATATGTATTTTGTAGAAGCCATAAGTAAGAGTAAATGGAATAACTTATGGGGTACAAAGGTAGTAGATTTACTTTGATATGAAGGTAACTTACCGAAAGATTGCCATACTCTTTTAAAACGATGAGGCTAAATTGATTAGAGGCGTTTTAATTCTTTTGTTATGTTGAAATGGAACTTGAAACTTCGATTTAACTAATTTTATGAGCGGGGCAGCGTCATTTTATAAACCTTTAATCTACTTTTTGTCCCCTTTTGAATTACTGCTAACTTTGCGCACCTTTTAAAAAAAAAGGTTAAAGAATGAACCTCTCAAAACATTTACAAAACAATATTTTCAAGCTCGTGGGCAGTGTTGCCGATAAAATGGGCGTTGAGACCTATGTAGTAGGGGGTTATGTGCGCGACATCCTATTAGAACGACCGTCAAAAGACATTGACTTTGTCTGTGTAGGCTCAGGAGTAGAATTGGCCCATGCAGTTCATGATGAACTTGGGGGGAACTTACCGTTTACGGTTTTTAAGTCATTCGGAACGGCCATGATCAAAAATGGCGACTTGGAATTAGAGTTTGTTGGCGCAAGAAAAGAGTCTTACCAACGCGACTCTAGAAAACCTATCGTGGAGGATGGTACTTTGGAAGATGACCAGAACAGGCGCGATTTTACTATCAATGCCATGGCCATTTCTCTTAACAATGAAAGCTTTGGAGAGTTGGTCGACCCATTTAATGGTCAGGAAGATTTGGCCTCAAGAACAATCAGAACTCCATTAGCACCTGAAATTACTTTTTCGGACGATCCGCTTAGGATGATGCGAGCCGTTAGGTTTGCTACTCAATTGAACTTCGATATTGAAGCCGATACCTTTGACGCCATTACCAAAATGGCCGAAAGAATTGAGATCGTTTCAATGGAAAGGGTTACCGATGAGTTGAACAAAATCATATTGGCGAAGAAGCCTTCTTATGGCTTTAAGTTACTTTTCTATGCACAGCTCTTAGATAAGATTTTCCCTGAAATGGTAGCACTGCAAGGGGTGCAAACCATTGAAGATAAATCACATAAGGATAATTTCTATCACACTTTACAAGTGCTGGATAATATCTGTGAAAATACGGATGACCTATGGTTACGCTGGGCTGCTATTCTTCACGATATAGCCAAGCCAGCTACCAAGCGCTTTAATAAAAAAGTAGGCTGGACATTCCATGGCCATGAAGACAAAGGCGCCCGAATGGTGCCTAATATTTTCAGAAGAATGAAATTGCCCCTTGGTGCCGAAATGAAAAAGGTACAAAAATTGGTGAGACTTCATTTACGTCCTATCCCTTTAGTGAGAGATGAGATTACCGATGCGGCCATTAGAAGACTTTTGTTTGAAGCAGGAGCTGATACCGATGATTTAATGATGCTCTGTAGAGCCGATATTACCTCGAAAAACCAAAATAAAGTAAAGCGATTCCTTCAGAATTTCGACACAGTAGAACAACGGATGAAGGAAGTAGAAGAAAAAGATAAAATTCGTAACTTCCAGCCCGTAATTACTGGAGAAGTAGTTATGAACACATTTAAAGTTGCTCCGGGCCGTTTGGTAGGAGAGATTAAGGAGGCGTTGAAAGAGGCGGTGTTGGAAGGTAAAATTCAAAATGAATATGATCAAGCTTATAACCTTATGCTAGAACTAGGTAGGGAAAGAGGTCTTGAAGTTGTTAAAAGTTGAAATAATCTGAATTAGTATACAATGAGAAAAATGAAGTATTGGATGATCGCAGCCGTAATGATGGTTTCTGTAGCGTCATTCGGGCAAGATAGTACCTACCTATCGAATGAATATGCCAAAGCAATGGCAGTTTATAATCAAGCACAATTATATAATGATATAGAAGTCCAAAAGGCGGCATTATATGATATGTTGGTTCTAGACCCAGGTGATAGCTCAGTGATGAGAACCCTTTCTGAATATTACTATAATAATAGAAGATACACTTCAAGTGCTTTGGTAGCCATGGATCTTCTAAAGAAATATCCTGGTAACATGGTGGCTACTGAAATAGCGGCCCTAAGTTATGAGCAGCTAAGAATTTATGATAAAGCGATTGAGTATTATCAGGAAATGTGGCTTAAACTTGATGACAATAACATCCTTTATCAAATAGCATACTTACAATATTCTATTAAGAGGTATGAAGAAGCGAGTACCAATATTGGAATACTTGAGAGTAAACTGAAAGATGATGCAATGATCACTTTGACAAAGCAGGACGGAACTACACAGGACGTTAAGTTTAAGGCAGCGTTAAAAAACCTAAGTGGTTTAATGGCATTGGATCAGGCTAATAAAGTAGAGGCAAAGGCTCGTTTTAATGAAGCTTTGGCACTTTCTCCAGACTTTGAGGCTGCGAAAATGGGCTTGGCGGAAGCTAATAAGTAATTATTACAAATTCGTCTTATTAAGATACTTAAGGCATCACCATTAAGGTGATGCCTTTTTACATTCCCCTTTTGCCAAGTTCTATTACCTCAAGGTTTTTTATTCTTCCAGCCTCCAAGTCAAAACGCAATAAGGTTCTTACTTGGTGGAAACCATGATTTCCAGCTGCTCCGGGGTTCATATATAGCATCTTGCCCAAACTGTCATCTGCCATTACTTTGAGAATGTGAGAATGGCCACAGATAAATAATTGAGGCTTTATATCTTCAAGTCTTTTCCGAACACCTGTGGCATATCGCGGAGGTGTTCCGCCAATATGAATCATATAAATTTTTACTCCTTCAATTTCCAGAATAAGCTCTTCTGGAAATACTGATTGAATCGTTTTGTCGTCAATATTTCCGTAAACGCCCCTTGTTGGTTTGAACTGTTCTAGTTGCTCAATAACGCTTACGTCACCAACATCCCCAGCATGCCATATTTCGTCACAGTCTTTAAAGTGATGGAAAATACGCTCATGAAGGAAGCCATGTGTATCTGAAATTAACCCTATTTTCATACCGTCAAAAGTGTATATTTTTTCCCGAAATGGGACTTTTTTTCCCGAAATGATATTTGGCACAAATAGATAAATATAATTTTTAAGTCATATAGTGCTGATTACCAGTCTTCAGATATCTTTGCGCAAAAATAACAGTCAAATACTATTTCTGGCTGGAAACTTGAAAAGAGTATTGGCAAAACAAAACCAAAAACGATGAAAAAATTACTTCTAATTCTTGCAATGGCTGTCAGCACTTTTAGCGTTTCAGCCCAAACGGAGGACTCACCTTGGTGGTTGACTCTTGAACTCACCAACAATAAGTTGGATTACAAATGGTACGATGGAATGTTCAACTTTGGACAGTTAGACAATTCTGGATTTAGAGTAGGCATTGAGCGCTATTTAAGTCCAAGTTTTGACTTGGAAATTGGTTTTTCACATGGTCGGATCATACATAATGATATCCTCGATGGTAACGTGACAGATTTAGACTTGAGGTTTGTTTATAAGTTTGATAACGGTTATATCTTCAAGAAAGACGCAAAAGTAGCTCCATACTTTTTTGCGGGTTATGGTTTAACAGGATTTTCTAAAATTGAGCCTATTTATGAAGAGTTTAATGAAGGTACATACAGTATGTTACCACTTGGGGCTGGCTTAAAGTTTAAAGTAGTAGAGAATGCTGAAATTAATCTACGTGCAGCTTATAAAAAGAGCATTGATTATGCGCCAAATTACCTTCAATATGCTATAGGTGTTTCTTTCTCAGTAAGTGGAAAGAAAGATTCTGATGGTGACGGTATCTATGACAAAGAAGATATGTGTCCTACAGAAGCTGGACCATTAGAGAACAAAGGTTGCCCTTGGCCTGATACTGACGGTGATGGTGTATTAGATAAAGATGATGCTTGTCCAACAACAGCGGGAACATTAAACGGTTGTCCTGATACTGACGGTGACGGAATCAAAGATTCAGAAGATGCTTGTCCAACTGTAGCTGGTATTGCCAAATTCAACGGTTGCCCTGATACTGATGGTGACGGAATCCAAGATAGCGAAGATGCTTGCCCAACTGTTGCTGGTACATTAAATGGTTGTCCTGATACGGATGGTGACGGTGTGAAAGACAGCCTTGATGCTTGTCCAACTGTCGCTGGTACTTTGAACGGTTGTCCTGATTCTGATGGTGACGGTGTGAAAGATAGCG
>CAXBPM010000191.1:0-6653 GCA_963977345.1 uncultured Roseivirga sp. | reverse complement strand
AATTCATCAATTCTTGATTGATTGATATCAAAACCAAAGACTTTATATTTCTCCGCAAAAGCTACAGCCAACGGAAGGCCCACATAGCCCAATCCAATAATTGCAATCTTATCCCTATTCATTCTTAATATTTATGAGGCGCTAAAATAGGGATTAAGTAAGCTTTCCTTATTATAAATAAGAGAATTTCCTCCCGAGTCCACCACCTTTCTTCCCAATTCACTTAAAATTGCATGTGCCGCAGCCGTGTCCCATTCCATTGTGGGGGCAAACCTTGGGTAAATATCCGCCTCCCCTTCGGCTAACATCATAAACTTAAGTGAACTACCCATGCTCACAATTTCAGGAGCATTTAACCTATTCAAAAAAGCTTGTGTGTCCTCATTTAGGTGAGACCTTGAAGCGACTACCCTTAGTCCACTTTTGCTCAGACCCAAAACATGTGCATTCAATAGTTTCATTTGAATTTCCTGATATTCTAAAAAAGCACCAAGACCTTCAGCACCATAGTACAGCTTGTCAATTACAGGCGCATAAACCACACCTAAAATCGGTTGCCCATTCCTAACTAAAGCAATATTAACGGTGAATTCACCATTTCGCTTAATAAACTCCTTTGTACCGTCTAATGGATCAACAATCCAGAGGTACTCCCAATTTTTTCTTTCATCATACGGAATATCTCTACCTTCTTCACTCAATACAGGAATATCCGTGTCTTCTAAGAAAGACATGATCACCAAATGAGCAGCCATATCGGCTTTGGTCAAAGGTGAGTCATCCTTTTTATGCTCTATGCTAAAATCTTCGGTTTCGTAAATCTCCAATATAGCTTCTCCAGCTTTGAGCGATGCCTTTTTAGCAATTGCGAGAAGATTGGTCAGTTGTTTAATATCCATCAAATAATCATTCCAGCTGCTACTGTTTCATTAGTCGATTCATCTACCAAGATAATAGCGCCCGTAAATCTATTTTTTCTGTAGGCATCCTTCATCAAAGGTTTTGTAGTTCTGAGTGACACCCTTATAATATCGTTCATCCCAACATTTTTGTCTTCTTCATTTCGATGAAGCGTATTGATATCAAGTTTATAATGAATCTGTTTCACCATCGCCTTTACTTCATTGTTGGCATGCATGAGGGTATATTTCGTTCTGAGCTGTAAACCATGAGTATTGAACCAGCAAAGCATGACATCAACCTCTTGAGAGACATCCGGCTGATTATTTTTACGCACAATCATGTCTCCTCTACTTACATCAATTTCTTCGTCTAATGTAATACTTACGGACATGGGAGTAAAAGCTTCTTCAACTTCTCCATCCATGGTATGAATTCCCTTAATTCTGGAAGAAAAACCAGAAGGCAATACCACTACTTCATCTCCTTTTTTGAAAACACCACCCGCCACTCGGCCAGCATAACCTCTATAATCATGATACTCATCCTTTTTAGGTCGAATAACAGTTTGCACAGGAAAACGGCAATCAATATGGTTGTGGTCGCTGGCAATGTGTATCGTTTCTAACGTATAGAGCAACGTTGAGCCTTTATACCAAGGCATATTCTCAGAAGGGTTTACCACATTATCTCCATTCAGAGCACTGATGGGAATAAAACGAATGTCTTTCACATCCAATTTAGCGGCAAAGCCCTTATACTCCTTTTGAATCCTTTCATAAGTAGCTTCATCATAATCCACCAAATCCATTTTATTGATGCACACAATCAAGTGGGGGATTTGAAGGAGAGAGGCTATAAAACTATGCCTGTGTGTTTGTTCCAGCAAGCCCTTTCTAGCGTCTACCAAAATTAAAGCAAGATTAGACGTGGAAGCACCAGTAATCATATTTCGAGTATACTGAATATGACCAGGAGTATCGGCTATAATAAATTTCCTTTTTGGGGTCGCAAAATACCTGTAAGCAACATCAATAGTAATTCCTTGCTCTCGTTCGTCTTTAAGTCCATCTGTAAGAAGCGCTAAATCAGTATGTTCCAATCCTCTTCTTTTGCTCGAGCTTTCTACCTGTTCAAGCTGATCTTTAAAAATTGATTTACTATCAAAAAGCAACCTTCCAATCAAAGTACTTTTCCCATCATCAACGCTCCCTGCCGTGTTAAAGCGCAACAGCTCCATTTCTAAATATGACCCATCCATTAAAAATAGCCCTCCTTTTTTCTGTCTTCCATTGATGTTTCAGATCTCTTATCATCGGCCCGGTTGCCTCTCTCTGTTAGTCTTGCTACCGCTACTTCACCAACAATTTTCTCTAAAGTATCCGCGTCCGACTCAATAGCTCCTGTGATCGTAATATCACCTAAGGTTCTAAATCTTACCTGCTTATTTACTACTTCCTCACCTTCGCGAAGCTGTATAAATTCTGACATTGGCAGCCATGTATTGTTTCTCCATACCACATCGCGCTGATGAGCTATATACAACGATGGGATTTCAAGATTCTCTGCCAAAATGTATTGCCAAACATCCATTTCTGTCCAATTACTGATTGGGAAAATTCGGAAATGTTCACCTGTATTTTTCTTTCCATTGAACATGTTCCAAAGTTCAGGTCGTTGATTTTTCGGGTCCCACTGCCCAAAATCATCCCGGTGAGAAAAGAAACGTTCTTTGGCCCTGGCCTTTTCTTCATCTCTTCTAGCGCCCCCCATAAGGGCATCAAATTGATGCTCTTCAATGGTATCCAAAAGAGTGGGTATTTGAAGCCAGTTTCTGGAAGCATCCTTCCCTTTTTCTTCCTTCACTCTACCTTTATTGATCGAGTTTTGAACTGAGCCGACAACCACCTGCACCCCAATTTTCTTAGCCAATTCATCCCTGAATTTTAATGTCTCTGAAAAATTATGTCCTGTATCAATATGTACTAAAGGAAATGGGATTCGCGAAGGCCAAAACGCCTTTCTTGCCAAGTGGGTGACCAGCATAGAATCTTTTCCACCAGAAAATAAGATAGCGGGGTTTTCAAATTGAGCATACACTTCCCGAATGACATAAATTGCCTCGGATTCCAGCTCCTTTAAATGCGTTAAGTTATACCTCGCCATTCTTATGGGTTGTAATTTTTGGCTCTACAATAGTCAATAGCCTGTTCAACAAATCTTGGGGATCCTCTTCTGCTGTTTTTAACACAATATCAGGATTAGTGGGGTTTTCATATGGGGAGTCTATTCCTGTAAAATTATTCACCTCTCCTCTCCTTGCCATTTTGTACAAACCTTTCACATCCCTCTTCTCGCATATTTCAAGTGGACAATCTACAAAAACCTCCACAAATCTATCTGAACCAACTAGTTGCCGTACTCTTTCTCTATCATTTTGAAAAGGGGAAACAAAAGAAGAAAGCACGATGAGTCCCGCATCCATAAAAAGCCTCGAAACCTCACCAATCCTACGTATATTCTCTATTCTATCTTCTTCGGTAAAAGTCAAATCCTTGCATAAACCTCTTCTAACATTGTCTCCATCTAAAATATAGGTTTTAAAGCCGCGGGCATGAAGCTCAGCCTCTAAAAGATTCGCCATGGTAGACTTTCCAGACCCCGATAGGCCAGTAAACCAAATAAGCAAAGGCCTTTGCCCCAAAAGAGCTTTCCTATTTTCACGGTCTATTTTAAACTCCTGAGAAATAATATTCTTAGCTACCTTCTCTTTTCTTCTTTCCAAACCAAAATTAACCTTGTACCAGGTTCGCTCATGGAAATAATACAGCACCATTTTAGTAATGACTTCAGTGGCCCCAATTTTGAATCCAGTCATTGGATTTCCAGAAATAAGCCAAGCCACTAGCACTGTATCCATTGTCCCTATTATTCTCCAGGTAATGGTTTTAGCTAAGTGTCGCTGTCTACTATTTGCCATATTCAGCAGTTTATTAAAACGTTACAAACCTAGTACTTATCTTTGCATTGATAAATGAAAAATCTTCAAGTTTTAACGCTTATTAAAAAAGAATTTCTCTCCGAATGGAGACAAAGATATGCGCTTAATGGCATGATCCTCTATTTAGCCAGTACCATCTTTATTTGCTATATGAGTTTTGGTTTAAAGGCTGGAGCCATAGATGCTATAACTTGGAATGCACTATTCTGGATTATACTACTCTTTACGGCAGTAAATTCTGTGGCCAAAAGCTTTATTCAGGAATCTCGCGGAAGAGCACTTTACTATTACTCCATAGCCAGCCCTATAGAAATCATAGTTTCTAAAATCATCTACAATGCACTTTTGTTGTTGGCCTTGGCGCTAGTTGGCTTTGTTATCTATTCATTTGTTATGGAAAGAGCAAGTGAAGACGGAGCTACCTTTGACTTACTCTATTTCCTTATCGCCATAGTACTTGGTTCATTAGGCTTGGCATCAAGCCTTACCATGATTTCAGGGATTGCTTCTAAAGCAGAAAATAGCACTTCTTTGATGGCTGTTTTGAGCTTCCCAGTTATACTCCCCATTATACTCATGGTGATCAAGCTTTCAAAAAACGCTATGGACGGCCTTGACCGATCTGTAAGTACGGATGAAATTCTAATACTGGTAGCCATAAATGCAATTGTATTCGCGGTATCCTACTTGTTATTCCCTTATCTTTGGAAATCATAAAAGAAGCGCAACTATTCTGAGGTAACTCTCGTCTAATCGCTTTCTTTAATTAGCCAAAAAGTTAATTGTCATGAAGAAAAACTGGTGGAAAGCCCTAGCCTTAATCTTGGTAACCTACACTCTATTGGCAGGCTTACTCATGGATGCCCCCCGCTTAAACATTCTAAACGAAACTATTCGAAATCTCCATTTCCATGTTACGATGTGGTTTGGAATGGTGATCCTGCTTACCGCATCAATGGTTTATGCGATTAAATATTTGCGGTCTGGGCAAATCGCATTTGACGACAAGTCGGTAGAAATGGCCAAAGTTGGTGTTTTACTCGGAGCCATGGGGATTATTACCGGAGCTGTTTGGGCTAACTATACTTGGGGAGAGCCTTGGAGCGGTGACTCCAAACAAAATGCCGCAGCAATCTGCCTTTTGATTTACTTCGCTTATTTGGTTTTGCGTAATTCAATGAAAGACGAACAGCAGAGGGCCCGAGTAAGTGGGGTTTATAACATATTCGCTTATGCGGCAATGATCCCACTCCTCTTTATTTTACCAAGACTAGATCCTAATTCATTACACCCAGGCAATGGAGGAAACCCAGGCTTCAACGCTTATGATCTTGATAGTAAACTGAGGGTGATTTTCTATCCAGCAGTAATTGGCTGGACATTGATGGGGGTATGGCTTGCCTCATTAAAAATTAGAACTCGAAGAATTGAACGTGCTTTAGAAGATTAAATGATATGAAAAAATTTCTCACAGTCCTTTTCCTTTGCTTCAGCTTAGCTTCCGTAGCTCAAGAAATTACTAAAGACAGTTACACTGATCAGACCGTTGAAATGGCCGATACAATGCGCTCAAATGGTAAAATCTATGTAGTTGTAGCTGTTATTATGATCCTTTTTGTAGGCTTTAGTATTTACACTATTTCCGTTGATAAAAAGATTAGCAAGCTAGAAAAAGAGGTTTTCAAGGAAAAGGTTAATTCATAGCCGTTTGTGTTGTAATTTCGCACCCAAATAGAGGTTCATCCCGTTGAACCCCAAAAAACGTTCGTGCTATGAAAAAATCGAGTATCATCGGAATCGTAGTGATCGCCATCGCCATCGCTATCATCATTTCTACACAAAACAGTGCTAGCTCCTATGTTTCATTTGATATAGCCAAAGAAATGGCTCAGAATGGAAGCAGCAAGAAAATCCATGTTGTAGGTGAATTAAAAAAGAACACAGTTGGCCAAGTGATTGGTGTAAACCCTAGCCCAGACAAACTTTCTGTATCGTTTGTTATGCTAGACGACAACCACATGGAACAAACCGTTTATTACAATGAGCCAATGCCTTCTGATTTTCTAAGGTCAGAAAAAGTGGTAGTTATCGGGTCTTACCACGATGACAGATTCGTTGCTGATAAAATCCTTCTTAAATGCCCTTCTAAGTACGAAGAGACTGAACTTTAATCTGAACTAAGGTAACCAAGCATGGTACACACTGGCATAGGCAATATTGGCCACCTCCTCATTATAATCTCATTTATTACTTCATTAATGGCCGCCTTCGGGTACTTCAAAGCCACTAACAATAATGAGGTAGGCAAATCTCCTTGGATCAGCTTTAGCCGTACCGCCTTTATCATCCATGGCTTTTCTGTAGTTGGCGTGGTCGTTACTCTATATATGATTATCTACAATAATTATTTCGAGTACCATTATGCATGGAGCCATGCATCAGAAAATCTCCCTCCATACTATATGATTGCTTCCTTTTGGGAAGGCCAAGAAGGAAGTTTTATGCTTTGGTTATTTTGGAATGCGCTTTTAGGCTTCATCATTATCAAAACCAACCGTAAATGGGAAGCTCCGGTAATGACGGTCTTTGCGGTAGTTCAGGCATTTCTGGCTTCAATGATACTAGGAGTAGTAATTGGTGATTTGAAAATCGGAAGCTCTCCATTCTTACTGTTAAGAGAGGTACTGAACGATCCTATTTTCTTGATCAATCCAGATTTTATTCCTGCAGACGGAACAGGTTTGAACCCTCT